>CAJWCX010000077.1 GCA_913031405.1 uncultured Flavobacteriales bacterium
CTCTAGTATTATTTTGCATCATGGCATCTTGTGTATCTTACTCTCAGGATTTAGCACCTAAATATTCGAATGAATTTTTATCGCTTGGAGTCGGGGCTGAGGCATATGGAATGGGTAATGCTGTTGTGGCTCAAGTTGATGATGTGAATGCCATGTATTGGAATCCTGCGGGATTGGTTGGTGTTCAAAAATGGGCTGAGGTTTCTTTTATGCATTCCGAATATTTTGCGGGTATAGCCAAGTATGATTATTTTGCCCTTGCTCATTCTATCGACGAAAAGAGCACTGTTGCTCTAGGTTTTATCCGTTTTGGAGTAGATGATATTCCCAATACCACCCAACTTATCGATAATAATGGTATTATTAATTATGATAATGTAAGCTCTTTTTCTGCGGGTGATTATGCATTTTTAGGTAGCTATGCTCGTAAATTAAAAGTTCCAGGAATGAGTGTGGGAGGAACTGCAAAAGTAATTTACAGAAAGGTAGGTGATTTTGCGAAATCATGGGGATTTGGTCTAGATGCGGGTTTCAAATACAAGATGAATGAACATTATTCCTTTGGGTTATTGGCTCGAGATGTGACATCAACATTTAATGCCTGGGTATTTTCATTAGATGATCAAACACAAAACGTTTTTCTTCAAACTGGAAATGAAATTCCTCAGAACGGCTTGGAATTGACCTTGCCAAGGTTTATTCTCGCTGCAAGCACTCAATATGATATCGGTAAGAAGGGTATCTACCTTGGAGGGGAAATTGATTTTGACATTACGACCGATGGACAAAGGAATACCCTTGTCAAATTAGATCCTCTTTCTATAGATCCTCATTTCGGAATTAAGGCCGGTTTTAGGCAACTCTTTGAGGTCCGAGGAGGTCTATCTAATATACAACAGTTCTCTAATCTCGATGACAGTAAATACTGGGGTGTACAGCCTAATCTTGGACTTGGAGTCGCGTTTAAAGGTTTTTCATTAGATTACGCCTTCACGCGTCTTGGTGCAAGTGAGGCCAATTACTATACCCATATTTTTTCTATAAAGTTGAGGTTAGATCAACCTAAAAATGGCCAAAAATGAAATACCTCATTGGTGTACTTTATCTTGGTTTCCTCTGCTTCCATGTCAGTGCCCAAACCTACGGTAATGAGTGGATTGAATATAATCAGAGGTATTACTCTTTTTCGGTAGTAGAGACTGGTGTTCACCGAATTGATTACAACGCTATTGCATCATCAGGCATTCCACTCTCAGCGATAAGCTCGAACCAATTCCAGATTTATGGACGAGAACGTGAGGTTCCTATTTATATATCTGATGGAGGAGATAATATCATTAATAATGGTGATTATATTCTTTTTTATGCGGAAAGAAATGATTGTTGGCTAGACTCTACGCTTTATGACGATCCTTCAGGAATTGGTAATCCGAAATATAGTTTATATAACGATACCATTCAATATTTTCTCACGTGGAACGAGGGAGGTTCAAATTATAGATTTATAGAGGAAACTGCTGTTGATTTCATTAATTATACGCCTGAACCATTTCTAGTTGATGAAGCCTCTCTTTATTATTTTGAGCAGTATAATGAAGGTGTCAAATCATCAAATGCTTCGAGTTCCTTTTATATGTCTGGTGAAGGTTGGGGGAAATCAAGAAAAAACCTAGGACATACCTGGAATTTCACTGGACTTAATTTCGAAAACATCTATTTAGGAGAGGATTCGCCAGATATTCTTTATGAATCCGTCCTTGTCGGCTCTTCGAATGCCGCTATTCCTTCTGGTGCAGGAGGAAATCACCATACCAAACAAACTGTAGGTAGCTCAGATTTTGTTCTAGTTGATTCTATTTTTTCAGGATATAAAGGGGTTTTTTCGACGGTTTCTTTTCCATCAAACATAATTGATGCTAACGGAGTTTCAAATTTCAAGGTTTCTATTGTAAATGACCTTGGTGTTTCTTCGGATTATCAATCCATCAATTATCTTTCCTTTAAATATCCACGGATTCCTATTTATTCGGGAAACCTAGGCATGACATTTGAATGTCCTTTCAATCAAGAGGCTTTGAAATCAAGAATAGATCTGACTGGTACAAATTTGAATCAACCAGTAGTCTTTTCATTTGGCACGAACCCACGAAAAATTTCAATTATTCCTTTTCAGGGTGGTTATAGTTTTTTGCTTCCCAACTCTTCGAGTATTCAGAATGTAAAAGTTGTCGTGGAGAGTGAAAGTCAATTTCGAGAAGTTTCGAATTTGACACCAGTAAATAATGATGGGTTTTTTACCGATTTTACTGCGATGAACAACCTTGATGATGCATTATTGTTTGTTTATAATTCTCTTTTAAAGTCAGTTGTGGACAGTTATGCCAGTCACCGTTCCTCATCATTAGGGGGAGGACATAATGTGGTTTTAGCAGAGGTTCAAGAGCTCTATCAGCAGTATGGTGGTGGGATTCCAAAGCACATTAATGGTATAAGACGATTTGCTCATCAAATGTATGATGTCTCAGAAAATAAACCTGTAGGTTTGTTTTTAATCGGTAAAGGTATTAGAGAGGCCAACGTGACTTCTTCGACTAGTATAGGTCCAGGAACACGAAATAACATTACCTCTTATCAAAATTCTCTTGTTCCTTCTTTTGGTCAGCCATCCTGTGATGCATGTATTACATCAAATTTAAAGGATACGAATAAGTATATGCCTCTTATACCTACAGGAAGGATATCGGTAAGAACCTCTGCTGAACTTCAACTCTATCTGAATAAGATTATTGAATATGACAATCAGCAAAATCAAAATGATGTTTATTCGACGAACACTAAAGATTGGCAGAAACAAATCATGCATTTTTCTGGAGGAACAGACGATTCAGAACAAGGATTATTTCAAGATTTTTTAAATGGAATGGCAGAAATTGTAGAAGATTTTCATTTTGCCGGAAATGTTCAATTAGTGGCAAAGGACAATGATGATCCAATCAATCCAAATGAATTAGAAGAGATTAAAAATAGAATTTCAGATGGGGTTTCATTAATGAATTTCTTTGGTCACTTTACGACTTCAAGCAGTGGTTTTGATATTAACTTGGACGAACCATCAAATTGGCAAAATCAAGGAAAGTATCCTGTTTTGATTGCAAATTCATGTTACAATGGGAACATCTTTCACAATGCTTTTTCTAATTCTGAATCTTTTGTTTTGACTCCGAATGCCGGAGTTATTGCCTATTTAGGAACTTTAAGTTATGGTTTTGTGTCGCCCTTAAAATCATATGCTGAGCAGTTTTATAAGGAGTTTAGCCGAAACAATTATGGTGGAACTATCGGAAGTCATATTCAGAATACCATTCAGGCCGGTCTTTCAGGAACCGAAAGCATTCAAACAGAATCTACTTACACTCAAATGACCCTTCATGGTGATCCTATGATTCGAATTAATTATCATAATCTCCCAGAGATTGAGCTAACGGATTCGAGAGTTTCTTTTGGACCATCAGATATTTCCTTGGCTACAGATTCCATTGAGGTTAATGTCAAAATTCGAAATCTAGGAAAATCTATTACCGAGCCATATAATTTGTCGGTTTTGAGGGATTTTCCCGGGAGTGATGTCGATTCTCTTTACCTGTTCAATTTGGATGAGTTGCATTATGAACAGGATTTTAGCTGTAAGGTCCCGCTTCAGTCGAACATAGGTGTCGGTCTTAATAAGTTCACAGTTAAGGTAGACCGGCCTGACTATATTGACGAGCAGTATGACGAACAGGTTAATAATCAGTCGGTCAAAAATTTTTTAATCAATGTGGATGGTGTTGAGCCAGTTTGGCCGGAAAACTTTGCGGTTATTCCTATTGATTCAATTTCAATTAAGGCCTCAACAATCAACCCATTGGCGAGTATTCAAAGCTATCGGTTTGAAATAGATACCACTTCTTCTTTTTCAAGTCCATATGCAAAATATTATATTCAAAACACTCAGGGTGGGGTACTTTCTGTTTCTCCGTCACAATGGATAAATATCAATTCATCAATTTCAGATCCTTTACTTCTTGAGGATAGTGTTGTTTATTTTTGGCGTGTGGCGTTAATAGACGATGATATCCTCTGGAAAGATAGATCCTTTCAGTACATCATCAACAAAAGGGGATGGGGTCAAGATGTTTTAGGGCAATTTGAATCGAACGCTTTTAATGGGATAGCTTTAAATATGTCAAATGAATATAGAGAGTTTCAGCCTATACAAGCACAAATATCATGTTTTGTAACCTCCTCTCTGTTATCCTATGAACACATTGATAATGCATGGTATTTGAATAGTGTTCAACAGGATTATGACATTTGTACAGTTACTCCAAAATTTCATGTAGCGGTAATTGACAAAGCCTCTTTAACTCCAATGGAAACAAGGTATACTTATCCAAATGGAACAGTCGTGAATCCCGATAATGATTTTGGAAATCAGAACGACAATGGAGGTTGTAATGATCGTCCTATGAGGTTTTTTACCTTTCATCAAAATAGTCCCACACAGATTGATGCATTTCAGAATTTTGTGGAAAATGAGATTCCTAATGGAGACTACATTCTCATCTATTCGCCTATTAAAGCGAGATACGACTGGTGGTCGACCTATGACCCTGGATTGTTTGATACTTTTGAGAATCTAGGTTCCGATAGTATTTCGCCAACTAGGCCAAACCAACCCTTTATTTTCTTGACAAGAAAAGGTGATCCAAGTTTTGTAGTTGAGTTATTTTCTCAAAGTGGAGAAGATATTTACTTAGATACTTTAATTTCAGGAGCGGAAACAATAGGTTTCGAAACCTCTCCGATGATAGGTCCTGTTTCTCGGTGGGGAGAACTCCATTGGAAACAAAACCCTTTAGAGCAATCATCTTCAGATACTACATTTTTGACGATGCAATTATTTGATGAGTCAGGTATTTATAATTCTTCTATAGACACAATGTTTACATTGCATGATTCTATCTTAAATCTATCCAATCTTATTGCTGCCGATCAACATCCTTATTTAAAACTAAAAGCAAGATATTCAGATGTTAATACGCAAACGCCTGCTCAAATGGATTTCTGGCACGTATTATATACACCTATTCCAGAGGCCGCAATTGATGCGAGTTCAGGATACACCTGGCTGCCCGGTTTAGACACCTTGCAAGAAGGGGAGGAGGGCAGTTTTGCCGTAGATGTCTTAAATATTAGTGATGTTGATATGGATTCATTATTGATCAGCTATTATATTCTTGACGAAAATCAGCAGATTCATCCTGTGTCATATCCACGTTCAGATTCCTTACGTGTCTTGCAGGTTTTGCGTGATACAGTTGTTTTTGATACTAAAGGATTAACGGGGGATAATTATTTTTGTATGGATGTCAACCCATATATAGACCTTTCACTTAGTGTCACAGATCAGCCTGAGCAAACCCACATTAATAATGTTTTACAAATTCCTTTTTCCGTTTTTGCTGAAGAAATAAATCCTATCCTTGATGTTACTTTTAATGGTATTCATATTCTTAACAACGATATTGTTGCCCCGACCAGTGAAATTCTTATTTCTCTGAATGATGAGAATCCTTATTTGATTTTGGATTCAGACTCCGATACTTCTTTGTTTGGTATTTATATAACAGATCCAGAGGGAGTTCAAACTAGAATTCCATTTATAGATGGAATGGGCAACATGATTATGCAATGGATTCCTGGAGATCAGAATCAAAATAAATTCAAGATTGTTTATCCTGCATATTTTGAAAAATCTGGTGTATACACCTTATTGGTTCAGGGACAAGATAAATCGGGTAATTTGTCTGGAGATTTTGATTACAAAATCGATTTTGAGGTTATACATGAATCCATGATTACACAGCTCATGAATTATCCCAATCCATTTTCAACAAGTACAAGATTTGTGTTTACACTCACTGGAGACCGTATTCCTGATGATATTTTAATCCAAATTATGACGATTAGTGGAAAAGTCGTTAGAGAGATTACCGAAAGTGAATTTGGTCCTATTCAAATTGGGCGTAATATTTCAGAGTTTGCATGGAATGGACGGGATGAATTTGGTGATCAGCTTGCCAACGGGGTGTATTTGTATCGTGTTAAGGCCAAAATCGATGGTCAAGATATCGATTTGTTAACATCTGGTGCGGATCAATATTTCCATAAAGGTTTAGGAA
>CAJWCX010000078.1 GCA_913031405.1 uncultured Flavobacteriales bacterium
TGATATTGATTGTCACATTGATTTGTGAAAGCTTCAAGAAAATGTGGCTGAGGTTTTCTTCAATAAGAAAAGAAAAATCTTTGGGCATTATTGAAAAGAGCACCTGGTTTTTCTTAAAAATAAAAGAAGGTATGGCATCGTCATTTTCCGTTCTTTTTTGAATGATGGTCCCATCTCGATCTGGTTCAATGAAAGATTTCACGTAAAGGGGAATGTTCTTGTTTTGAAGAGGCTTAATGGTTTTGGGATGAATCACACTGGCACCGTAATAGGATAGCTCAATGGCTTCTTTGAATGAAATTTGATCTAGCTTTACCGTGTTTTCAAAATATTTGGGGTCCGCATTGAGCATTCCGGGAACGTCTTTCCATATAATTACCTCTTGCGCATCAAGAGCATAGGCAAAAATCCCCGCGGAATAATCTGAACCTTCTCTTCCTAAAGTAGTCGATATTTGATTGTTGTCACTGCCTATAAATCCTTGGGTAACCATTACCCGATGCGTCTGAAAGCCCTTTTTCATGAAAGTATTGATTTTACTTTCACTATTATTCCAGTCTACGTTTGCATTTTGATGTGTACTGTCTGTTTTAATACAGTCCCTTGCGTCGCACCATAAACTCTTTACGGATTCTCGAATCAAACAGGAATGTATGATTTTAGTGGACAATAATTCTCCATATGGAATTAATTGATCATAAAGGAAATTTTTATTTTCATCATAGTTGTTCTTATCTATGAATTGATTGATATCTTCAAAGTAAGTACTAATTTCTTTCTGAATATTATTGAGGTTCTGACCTTCAAATAAATCCTTACATATAGATAGGTGGAAGCCTTTTAATTCTTGTGCCTCTTTTGAGAAACGCAACTTGTCTTTTTGTTTGAATGCATCAAAAAGAGATTCCAGCTTATTGGTGGTTTTACCCATAGCTGATACTACAACAACTAGCTGTTCGTTTTTATGTTTTTTAATAAGATCAACGACATTCAATACGGATTGCGCATCCTTTACAGAGGCTCCTCCAAATTTAAATACCTTCAATTTGCTTTGCATTATTTTTTTGATTAATCAAGACAATCTGTAAGCCTCTTCATTTCTTTTTTGGGAGAAGCATTTGCATACAATATCGCATACACACTTTCCAATATCGGCATACTGACCTTAAATTCTTTTTTCACCTTAGCTAATGAGTTGACGGCATAAAAACCCTCAGCAATCATGTTCATTTCGAGCTGAGCTGTTCGGACACTATAGCCTTTGCCAATCATAAATCCAAAGGATCGGTTCCGCGAAAATTTAGAATAGGCAGTAACGAGTAAATCACCTAGATAGGCACTGGTTTTGGTATCCCTATGAATCGGGTGAACAGCATCAATAAAGGATCCAATTTCGCGAATGGAATTGGAAATCAAAACCGCTTGAAAATTGTCACCGTATCCCAAACCTGAGGTTATTCCTGCAGCAAGTGCGTAAACATTTTTTAGGATAGCTGAAAACTCCGTTCCGAATAAGTCATCCGAGAGCGCGGTTTTGATGTAGCGACACTCGAGTGTTGAGGACATTTGAGAGGCTACTTTTGGATTTGAGCTGGCAACGGTAAGATAGGACAATCTCTCCATGGCAATCTCTTCAGCATGACAAGGACCGCATATGATTCCAATCTGCTCATACGGCGTTCCGTATTCTTTGTGAAAATATCTTGCTGGAATCATATTGAATTCGGGTATCATGCCTTTTACAGCTGAAAAGATAACTTTCCCTCTAAAAATTTCTTTCGGAATGTCTTTCAATGTCTTGTGTATGAATGCAGAAGGAATGGCTACAATCAATATATCGGATTTCGAAATAAGAGTCGTGAGATCAGAACTCAGTTCGATATTGTTCATTACAAAAGAGGCCGATTGTAAATATTTAGGGTTGTGTGAAAATTTTTCGAGGTGGGAAATCGATTCTTCATTTCTCATCCACCACATGAGCTTTTGGGTGTTTTCACTGATCACTTTCGATAAGGCTGTTGCCCAGCTGCCACCCCCAATAACAAGTATTGTCTTTTGTTCCTTTGTACTCATAGTGCAAAAGTAGTATTTAAGTTTAGAAGAAGTCTTTTAGTTGTAATTGATTAAATCTCCTGCCTTTAAGGCTTGTGCAAAGGTATCTCTCATTTTTTCAAGCTTAAGTTTTGATTGAGGATTCCCCTCATAAGCACTCAGTTTTAATTTGTAATAGGCATCTATAGATTGCCCAAAGAGATCTTGTTCAAGCTTACCCTTAATTTCCATGATTTTTGAATTGACTCCAATCAAATAATGTTCAATTTCGCCTAAGCGATTCAATTCCTCCTCGTTGGGATCGGTTTTTTTCAATAAAAAATGGTAATGGGGCAGAAGCTGATTTAATAACGCGATAAAGCGTTCAAGTTCTTCGTCTAGTTCTTTTCTATTTTCCTTAAAATTATCCATTTTAAAAGGGGTTCACAGTAAATATAATGTATTATACATGTCGTTTTTGCTGAAAAAATCAATTTAACACCAATCAATTGTTGATATCTCTAGTTATCCCATTATTTTTGTTCTAAAATAACAACTAATCAACCCTATAATTTTAAATCTATGTTTCGTCTGTCAGTTCCATTTCTATTTTTATTTTTCTTGATCTTTTTTCATATTCAAAATGTTGATTCACAAGTAAATATACCTAAGTTGAGTCCAGTTTCTACCGTAACCCAGGAGCTTGGAATGGGTGAAATCGAAATCATTTATTCTAGACCCTCTAAGCGTGGGCGAGTGATCTTTGGAGATCTTGTTACTTACAATGAAGTCTGGCGATTAGGAGCCAACAAGAATACTACTTTTCAGACCTCCGAGGATCTGTATTTTGGATCTGACACCCTTTTCACTGGTAAATACGCCCTTTATGCCATACCTAAAAAGCAGAACTGGGAATTCATTTTTTATTCCGAATTTTCTAATTGGGGAACCCCTGATGAGTGGGATGAATCAAAAGTAGCACTTCGTTTATCTGTTGATCTAAGACTTTTGGAAAATGATGTTGAGACCTTAACGATATCAATTGACGACCTCACAACCAGTGGGGCCTCATTGAATATCACTTGGGGTCGAGTTCATCTTTCTGCCCCATTTTTAATAGATACAAAAGCTAAGGTTATTCAAAGTATAAATGATGTTTTAGCAGGACCGAGTGGGAATGATTTTTATCGTGCAGCTAAATATTATTTTACCGAAAAAATAGATAAAGATAAGGCTTTAGAGTGGATTGGTAAGGCCGTTGAAATGAGAGGTTTTGATGCCTTTTGGATGACAAGATTGCAGGCTCAAATAATGGCTTGGAATGGACAATATAAAATGGCAATTGAGATGGCTGAAATTTCTATAAAGGCTGCTTCTGATAAAGGTAACGATACCTATGTTCGTATGAATGAAGCATCGATTGCCGAATGGAAAAAAATGAAATAGATTTTGATCTCTCGATATAAGTACCATATCTTATTACACTTCATCATTTTCTTGTGGGGTTTCACTGGAATATTGGGGAAGTTGATTGAGTTAAAGGCACTTTATATTGTGTGGTACCGTGTGGGTATTGCCTCATTGGTAATCATGCTGTATTTATTGTTTGTGAAATCAGCTTTAAGCATACCCAAAAAATATTGGCTTCGTGTAGCTTTTGTAGGCCTTGTTGTTGCAGCGCATTGGGTCACTTTTTACACATCCATTCAGTGGTCAACCGCTTCTTTGGGAATCTTGTGTTTGTCGACGACAACTCTCCATGTGGCGTGGCTTGAGCCACTCATAATGAAAAAACAATTCTCATGGATCGAATTTTCTCTTGGTTTGCTCGTTGTAGGTGGGATATATTTCGTATCAGGGGATTTTTCTACCCAAGAATACTGGGCTGTGGTTATGGGTCTAATCTCTGCTTTTTTAGCTGGTTTCTTTGCGGTTTGCAATGCCAAATTTGTTGAAGAGATTCAGTCAACTCACATTAGCATGTACGAGTTGGCGATGGGTTTTGTGGGTCTAACTATATTTATGTTATGCACTGACAAGATGGATTCGTCAATGTTTGTTATGACTATTTCGGATGTCTTTTGGCTTTTGTTTTTAGCTGTAGTGTGTACCTCCTTCGCCTTTCTCGTTACGATTGATATTGTGAAAAAGTTGGGTGCTTTTACCGTTTCTTTAAGCATCAATTTGGAACCAGTTTATACGATTGTTTTAGCCATTTTTATTTTGCAGGAACACGAGCAACTCGGTTCTAATTTCTACATTGGATCCATCTTAATTATTCTTGTGGTGATTGCAAATGGAGTTATCAAAAACCATCAAAAGAAAAAAATAGTCAGGTCTCTTCACTAAAGAATGAAAGCACTACCAACTCAAGATAGAATTGATTCGCTTGATCTCATTAGGGGAACTGCGATATTAGGTATTCTCATAATGAATATCACGTCATTTTCCCAAATTGGAACGGCTTATGTTAACCCCAATTTGGGTGCTGGAATAGAAGGCTACAACGCATGGTTTCATGCGTTTGATTTTATATTTGCTGATATGCGTTTTATGAGTATATTCTCTATATTATTCGGTGCGGGAATGATGCTATTCATTCAAAATATTGAGCGTAAAAATTTGAGACCCTTAATGTATCATTATAAGAGAATGATACTACTATTTGGCTTTGGACTCATTCATGCTTATTTGATTTGGATGGGGGATATTTTGGTTCCGTACGCAATTTGTGGTTGCTTTGTTTTTCTGGTCCGAAAATGGAGTTCTAGGAGTTTGATTTTTTTGGCCTCTATCCTTTTTATGATTCCAATCTTGATGAATATCATGACCTGGTTTGGTTTGTCGATGAATGAGCTGAACGAAATTTATGGACCGATATGGAATCCGGAAACAGACGATATTTTATATGAAATACAAGCCTACAGGGGTTCTTACACGGGACAAATGGAGATCCGATCTCAAACTGCTCATTATTTACAAACTTTTCTTTTTGTGATGGAGGGTTTTTGGCGCTATTCTTCCATGATGATCATAGGCATTTTGCTTTTCCGGTTGGATTGGTTTAAAGCTGTGAAAAGTAGAAAATGGTATTTGCGTTTTGGTCTGTTTTTTTTCTCTATTGGCATAATGTTCTCGTCCTACGGTTTATTTGCCTCTTATGAAAATCAATGGAACGGTCCATGGAGTATGACCTTGGGACATAATATAACTTATATATCATCACTACTTATGGCTTTTGCTTACATGTCTTTGTTGATCTATTGGTCCACATCAAAAAGAGGACGACGTATTCAAAATCGTTTGAAAGCAGTCGGAAGAATGGCCTTTACCAATTATATTTTGAGTTCCTTGTTGTGTACCCTTATTTTTTATGGTCACGGATTTGCTTATTTTGCCTCATTAGATCGACTTGAACAGTGGGTTGTTATTGTTCCTATTTGGTTCCTTATTCTATTTTTATCAAAATGGGTTTTAAATCGTTATACGCAAGGTCCACTTGAATTTATTTGGCGAAAAATGACTTATTGGTAAGCCAGCGGTTATAGCTTCGGTCATTGCAATATTGGTTTGTTGGAGAATACCGTGTTTGAGCGATAGTGGATTTATAGAATTCCTTAATTTTGTACAACTTTTTACGTAAACAGATGATTAAAACAGATATTATCATTATTGGTGCGGGCCCCGTTGGCTTATTTACAGTTTTTGAGGCGGGACTACTTAAGCTAAAGTGCCATTTAATTGATTCTTTACCTATTCCTGGAGGGCAATGTGCTGAAATTTATCCAAAAAAACCTATTTATGATATACCGGGATTCCCTTCTGTTCTAGCTGGAGAATTGATCGATAATTTGATGGAGCAAGCTGCACCATTTAAGCCAGGTTTTACGTTAGGTGAGGCCGCGGAAAAAGTAGAGAAGCAGGAAGATGGTTCTTTTATTGTTACTACGTTCAAAGGAACAAAGCATAGTGCACCGGTTGTCATGATTGCGGGTGGGCTGGGCGTTTTTGAACCTCGAAAACCACCTATTTCAAATATTGGTGATTTTGAGAGTAAAGGAGTTGAGTACATCATTAAAGATCCA
>CAJWCX010000079.1 GCA_913031405.1 uncultured Flavobacteriales bacterium
ATCATTAAAAATATGGGAAGGGATGACCGAGCCTGAATGGGCACATATTAAATACCAGAAGCCCGATTTCCAAAAAATCACCTATTATGCAGCTCCGAAACAATCAAAGAAATATGAGTCTTGGGACGATGTAGATCCAGAGATGAAGGAAACTATGGCAAAATTGGGAATCTCCTTAGAAGAGCAAAAAAGATTAACAGGTGTCGCTGTTGATTTTGTAATGGATTCTGTCTCTGTAGCTACCTCGTTTAAATCAAAGTTGAAAGAATTGGGGATTATCTTTTGTTCTTTTTCAGAGGCTGTTCAGGAACACCCAGACCTGGTAAGGGAACATATGGGATCGATTATTCCGAATACTGACAATTATTATGCGGCATTAAATGGAGCTGTTTTTACAGATGGTTCTTTTTGTTACATTCCTAAAGGAGTTCGATGCCCAATGGAATTATCGACTTATTTTAGAATCAATGCAGGAGGAACTGGTCAATTCGAAAGAACGCTTGTTGTTGCTGACGAGGGAGCATACGTTTCTTATCTAGAGGGATGTACAGCCCCACAACGAGACGAAAATCAATTGCATGCAGCGGTCGTTGAGCTGAAGGCACTTAAGGATGCTGAAATTAAATATTCGACAGTTCAAAATTGGTACCCCGGTGATGAAAATGGGGTCGGTGGTGTATTCAACTTCGTAACAAAAAGAGGGCTCTGTGAAACCAATGCGAAAATATCATGGACACAAGTTGAAACAGGTTCTGCCGTTACTTGGAAGTACCCCTCATGTATTTTAAAAGGAGATCATTCAGTAGGAGAATTTTACTCAGTAGCCGTTACCAACAATTATCAGCAAGCTGATACAGGGACTAAAATGATTCACTTGGGTAAAAACACAAAGAGTACCATCATCTCAAAAGGCGTATCTGCAGGAGACTCTCAAAACTCTTACCGAGGACTTGTTCAGATTCACAAAAATGCTAAAAACGCAAGAAATTTTTCACAATGTGATTCATTGTTAATGACGGATCATTGTGGAGCTCATACTTTCCCTTACATTGAATGTAAAAATCCGAGTGCTCAGATTGAACATGAAGCAACCACCTCTAAAATCGGAGAAGACCAACTCTTTTATTGCAAACAAAGAGGGATTTCAGAAGAAAAAGCAATTAGCCTAATCGTTAATGGATATTGCAAAGAAGTATTGAATCAACTTCCAATGGAGTTTGCAGTGGAAGCACAGAAATTATTAGCTATAAGTTTAGAAGGATCCGTCGGATAAATCGAAAGATATTATGATTGAAATAAAAAATGTTCACGCCAACATCGAAGGAAAAGAAATTCTGAAAGGACTCAACCTAACCGTCAATGCAGGTGAAGTTCATGCCATCATGGGGCCCAATGGAGCAGGTAAAAGCACATTGGCAAGTATTCTTGCAGGACGTGAGGAATTTGAAGTTACAGAAGGATCTGTCACCTTTGAAGGAGAAGATCTTTTAGACTTGGATACAGAAGAGAGAGCGCACGCAGGATTGTTTTTAGCCTTTCAGTATCCAGTGGAAATTCCAGGTGTTTCGAATGTAAACTTCTTAAGGACAGCCATCAACGAAACGCGCGAAGCCCATGGAGAGGAACCGATTTCGGCAAAAGATTTTATGGCCTTGGTCAGGGAAAAATCTAAAATTGTTGAGCTCGATAGCAAATTAGCATCACGTGCCGTTAATGAAGGATTCTCTGGTGGTGAAAAAAAACGAAATGAAATTTTTCAGATGGCCATGTTGAGTCCTAAGCTTGCTGTTTTAGACGAAACTGATTCTGGATTGGATATCGATGCGCTAAGAATTGTTGCAAAAGGTGTAAATTCATTAAAATCTCCCGAAAATGCATCTATTGTAATCACCCATTACCAAAGACTTTTAGATTATATTGTTCCTGACTATGTACATGTCCTATATGATGGCAAAATTGTTAAAACAGGGGACAAAAATTTGGCCCTGGAACTCGAAGAAAAGGGTTACGATTGGATAAGAGCTGAAATGCAGGAAGGTTAAATAATGGAAGAAGTACTGAAAAAAAATAAATTCGATGATCTAAGAGCTCATTTAAAGCCCTCCCAACTTCCTTTTTCAGATGATGCTAGAGAACAAGCCGAACGATTATTGAAAGAAACCGATTTTCCAACAAGAAAAAACGAAAACTGGAAATATACTAGTCTCAATGGATTATTCAAGCTACCATTTAATAGTGAAAGTAACGGATCGGTATCAGTACCTCAAATTTCATCTAGTTCTAAGCGTATCTTTATTAAAAATGGTCAAATCGAAAGCGATAAGTCGATTCCTGGGGTGAAAACAAATTGGGAATCTATGCCTGAAATGAGTGAGAAAAATCCCTTTGACGCCTTAAACCTACTGTATTGTACATCTGCCATAGAAATTGTCTTTGATCAAGAAAACACCGTGGACATTGAGCTCGTATTTGAAAATACAGAAAATAATTTTGTCTTTCCTAGAACATACATCAAGTGTTGTAAGCAATCAAGAGGAAACGTAATCATGAATTTTCAAGGGGCAGAAGTAAATGAGAGTTTCATCAACGCATCTACTTATATTGAGGTTGAAGAAAATGCACATATCACAGTGCATAAAATTCAGAAAAATGGTTTAAATACCTTCGACCTTCAAAGAGAGTATGTCAATCAAGCAGCAAACAGTTCTTTTACGATGAATACATTTTGTCTTTCTGGACGCTTGACAAGAAATGACTTGAACATCAAGGTGAATGGTAGAAACTGTGAAACCTTCATGAATGGTGCCTACACTCTAAAGGGAAAATCACATTGCGACAACCATACTACTGTCGATCATAAAGTTGCTCATTGCTATTCAAAAGAGCTCTATAAAGGAGTGGTGAATGATCGATCCACAAACGTCTTCAATGGGAAAGTATTTGTACGAAAAGATGCACAAAAAATCAATGCTTTTCAATCCAACGCCAATATATTATTGAGTGAAACAGGGACTATAAATTCGAAGCCCGAGCTCGAAATTTATGCAGATGATGTGAAATGTTCTCATGGCTCCACTACGGGTCAATTGGATGAAGAAGCCGTCTTTTATCTTAGATCTAGAGGTCTATCTGAAAAATCAGCCAAGGAGCTTTTAGTTAAAGCTTTTTTGGGAGAGGTTCTTGAAGAGGTAGAACATGAAGATGTTCGATCGTACATTGAAGGGCAAATAGAACTTCATTTCGACGCCCAATAAAGATCCATTTGATCTAAATAATTTCCAGCTATATCCAGATGTTTCTCTTTTTTCTCTTCAGACATTCTATTAAATGAATGCACCATCATTGACATTCTCGGATTTTTTAAGAAAAATTCTTGATTGACAGAAATAAACCTCCAAAATAAACCATCCCATATTTCAATCCAAGGACCCTTGGTATAATTGCTCATCTTTTTAATGTAGTTTGACCCTCCAATATAAGGTTTGGTAGCAAAAGTTCCTCCATCAGCAAACTGACTCATTCCATAAACATTAGGTACCATCACCCAGTCATAAGCATCAATGAACAATTCCATGAACCAACGATAAACCTCATCAGGGTGGAATTCACAAAGGAGCATAAAGTTTCCTAGTAACATTAGCCGCTCAATATGATGGCAATATCCGGTCTTTAAGACTTTCTCAATGGTGTCGTCTATTGGTTCAATTCCGGTGGTGCCGTCATAGAAACTTTGAGGTATTTTACGCTCGAAACCCCAGAAATTATGTGTTCTAGAAAAACTTCCTTTACACAAATACATTCCGCGAATGAATTCTCTCCAGCCCATAATTTGACGGATGAATCCCTCCAAAGAATTTAACGGTATGTCATTATTTTGGGCAAACAACAAAGTTTGATTGATCACCTCTCTCGGAGAAATTAAACCTGCATTCATTAGTGGCGAAAGTAAGCTATGATTTAAAAAAATCTCCTCTTTTACAATAGCATCCTCATAAATACCAAATTCATCAAAGCGCTCCTTCAAAAAACGTCCTAACCAGTCGGATGTTTCCTTAAAGGTAATTGGATAAATGCGTTTGGAATCAAGTATTCCTGGGTAGTCATTGAAGTGCGTGGTAACATATTTTATGGCCTCATCCCAATACGGGCTTGATAAAGGAAATTGGATTACAGGAGGTTGCTGACCTTTTGGATATTTTTTTCTATTTTCAACATCATAGGTCCACTTCCCTCCTCTCGGACTACCATCCTTTTCCATCAATACATTGTGCTTTAAGCGCTGCTGCTTGTAAAATGTTGTTTGAAAAAAAGACTTTTTATCCGATCTAAAAAAAGTACCTAAATCCTCATTGGTATTTATAAAATAGGGTGTCTCAAGCATATTCAAATGTATGTGACCTGAAAATGTATTTAGTCTTTTTGATAACCAATTGTCTACTGGATCATAGAAGTTTATTTGCGTAACACCAGATGTCAAAATCTCCTCTAAAAAGATCTTGACATCACTTTTCTTATCGCTTGCTTCAATATAATTAACCTTTAGGTTTTTTGACTTTAAGAAGTCAGCATAGGCTTTCATAGACGCCCTGTGAAATGCAATCTTTTGCTTGTGAAACTTGTATTGCTTAAAAAATAAATACTCTTCGATAATATAGGTTTCACATGCATTTTTAAGCAAACCACTTTTCTCAAAAAGCTGATGTGGGAAAATTAGGTTAACGGCTTTTCTTTTTTCCATTGTTTCTAGTATGTAATGCAACAATTCTTTTGCTATCTGCTCTGACAGCTTTATGCTTTCGATGTCCCCAAATTTTTGCTCGGGCAACTTTTGCAACAGCAGTTAGATTTACAATCGGTTCAGGATATTCAGCCCCTACCTCGTGCAACTCTTTTTCCATAGCTGTCATTTTCCACGGTTCATGAATAAATTCATTGGGAATATTTTTCAATTCAGGAACCCATTCACGTATGAATACGCCATTTATATCGTGATCTTGAGATTGCTTGATGGGATTGTACATCCGAATGGTATTAATCCCTGTTGTACCCGCCTGCATTTGAAATTGTGGGTAATGAATACCGGGTTCGTAGTCCAAGAACTGCTGTGCCAAATGATACACCCCTTTTTTCCAATTACAATCCAAATGAAAGCACAATACAGAGACGAGCATCGCGCGCATTCTAAAATTGATCCAGCCCGTTGCAATCAAACAACGCATACAAGCATCCACCAATGGAAAACCAGTTTGTCCTTTTTTCCAAGCTTCAAGTAATTCAGGGTTACTCTCATATTCCAAAGTTTCATAACCACGATTGACACAATGTGTTTCATAGGTGCACTCCACCTCAAACTTTTGTATAAAATGACAGCGCCATTTCAGTCGAGTGAGCTGGTTACTAAAGTTACGCTTATTGGCATCATAGTTTGGATGGTTTCGAACGAATTGTACTGCCTGACGCACAGATAAATTTCCCCAAGACAAGTATGGCGATATGCGACCACAAGATTTACGACTCTCTTTGGGTTTAGAGATGTGTCGGCTATAATTTACACCTCTGCTCTCACAAAAGGAACGCATATAACGCAATGCATATCTTTCGCCTGGCTTCTGAAACAATTCCGGATAATTTTGTAGTGATTTCTCAAGTGGCCCTGGCAGGTCAAAGGGGAAACTGTTTACGGCACCTTCATTCTGTGAATACCTATTTAAAATCAATGGGGAATTCACAGCAACGTACCAGTTTTTGTCCCAATTGACTCTATTTTTAATTCCTCTAATTATTCCATCACGTTGGAATTGAGTCCATATAATGCCTCTTTCTTTAAATAATGTAGAAACCTTGTTGTCCCTATCCCATGTCGCTTTAACACCGCTCTCCTGATAAGAATACACGTTTTGAATTTCAAATTTTTCACTTAAGAAAGTGAATACCTCAATCGCCTCACCATGCAAGATATGCACCTTCCGATTGAAGGCCGATAAAACCTTGTTCATCTCTGAGATAGAATGGTAAACAAACTGTAAGTG
>CAJWCX010000080.1 GCA_913031405.1 uncultured Flavobacteriales bacterium
CGCGTTAATATTGGCATTTTTTGTGTCTGGCATCTTTTGAGCAAACCCAACATTTAATAAAGACAACAAAAACAAAAAAACAGTAAAAATTCGACCTTTTAAGTAAACATTAAACCCCATCAGACTCTCTTCAATTCAATAGATTAGTAAAACAAATTTAGGGCTAAAAATCAAGACCATCTCACAGAATTTTCATTTATATTCAGTGAATAATCATGTGATGGGCCTATTCATTCATCAGAAGCGACAACCGTATACCCAACAGGCACCTCAAGAGAAAACAATTCAGATGGGTCCTTTAACGAGAAAATAATATTAGAAGCCCTGTAGCGCAGCTGAACACCCTCAGAAACAGCAGAAAACTCCAAAGGAAAACCAGGTATAAAATCATTGGTAAGCTTGTAATCAGAAAGGTCAATGTCTATTTCGTTGGTGCACCAATATTGTATTTTAAAATCTGCATTGGTTAAAACCACCTTGAAACACTCAAAATCCAAAATGGTCTTTTTATCATCTTTAAAGACTTCTATTTTGGATGCGGAATCAATTTGAATAGGAACCGTTTGAAGCTCATCGGATGTTGATCTCTTTGCAAACCTACCCATTGGACTATCCATTAAGTTAAGGGATTTATTCAATGTTTTGTCCAATATGGTTGTGATATTATAGCCGCCAGCCATTTTAAATTCAACCCGTGCAAATCGTTCGGCAAAATAGATCTTTAAAGAACTGTTTCTCATAAGCCCCACTTTTTGTCTTACCTCAAGGCTCGTATCCAAAGCGTTTGCGGATATAGAGTACTGCAAATAACCTTCTTTCTGAGCCACGGAAAAGATTGGGAAAAGAAAAAGAAAAAGCAATGCTGTTTTTTTCATCAAAACATTTTAATTCTAGAAATAGTCCAAGGTCACATTTAAAAGGATCGATTGGAAATCGAAAAGTTTATTGCACTCGTATTGCATCAAAGGATCCCGAAATAGTGTGCGGTGTATCAAAAACATCCATTACCGTACCTGAAAAATCTCCTGTAGCTATTGTCGATTCCAAATCGCTCGTGGCACCCCATACAAGCAATGGAAAAGTCGTCACATTTACGGTAACACTTCCTTCTTCCGATGTGTAGGCATTCATGCCATGCATTATTGACATTACACCTTCACTTTCTGAATCAAAAACATAACTGCCTGTTGTTGTCAAATCGACAGAAGCAATTTGAATGGAAGCACCGTCATCACCAATCAGTATAATCTGCCCACCCCCTTCAGGAATACCTCCATTCGTTTGAAATATTGCTGGACAGTCCGACAAGTCTCCCGATTCTGTATAAGAGGCTTCGTAAGAATAATTTTGCCCATCTATACTCATATTCCATTGAACTGAGGTAGTATTTTGAGGCACTTCATCTTTATTGCAACTCACAAGTTGCAGAGTGATAAAAAGATAGGGTAACAAATAACTTTTTTTAATTTGGTCTATTTTCATTTTTAATTTTAAAACTACAAGGTATAAATTTGAACACGGTAAATAAAAATTTTATTGATTTTTTTGATTGAATGAGTGTCAACTAATTAAAAAGCCATTATAACTCGCGTCAAAATGAGTATCTTGCATTATGTTAAAAGTGATTTTTTACCTCTTTATACTTTTAAGTTTCAGTCTCTTTTCGCAAACTCAAGACTCATTTATGCATGATGGAGAAATAAGGAATTTTGTTTATTTCACACCATCAAATTGGAACAATGAAAATCAATTGCCCCTTCTCATTGTGCTACATGGCCTTACGCAAACAGGAAATGGCATTATGGACATCACTGAGTTCAATGCAATAGCAGAAAGTGAAGGGTTTGTAGTTTGTTATCCAGATGGATTAAATAATTCATGGAATGCCGATATGAATGCTTTGAATTCAGAGGTGGATGACTTGGGCTTTATTGAGGCTCTTGTTTCTTATTT
This sequence comes from uncultured Flavobacteriales bacterium, assembly GCA_913031405.1. GTDB lineage: Bacteria > Bacteroidota > Bacteroidia > Flavobacteriales_D > Crocinitomicaceae > UBA952. The sequence goes on from CAJWCX010000080.1 coordinate 1,954, forward strand.
TGAAGATGGGTTTAATACCAATCCGCAAATGCGGTACCTAACGGGTTTTTCAAATGGGGGTTTTTTGAGTCATAAAATATCCAGTGAATCCGATATGTGCTTTGCTGCTATTGCAACTGTTGCAGGAAACATGTCCACGACTACAGCAGAAAATTTTGACCCTAGTTATCCCACTTCGGTTTTACATATTCATGGCACAAACGACGCCATTGTACCTTATAACGGAGGCTCATCAACTGGAGCTTCGGTCGAAGAAATTTTAAACTTATGGCAGTCGCATCTGTCCTGTGATTCTGAGCCCTTATTTGTACCCATGCCTAACCCTGAAAGCTTTGACTTTTCCTATCCCGAAAAATACATCTATCAAAACTGTAGTGGTGGCGAACTTGAGCACATCAAAGTAGTTGGCGGTGGACATCAATGGCCTGGAATACAAACCCTTTTTGGTGGGCTCGGCACTATTAATATGGACTTTTATTCTCCTCAAGTGATTTGGGACTTCCTAAAGAATAAATCTTGTCCCGAAACGAATGGTATCGATGAGGCTTTTCCTGTTTTTTCAAAAAAATTAATAAAGATAAGCGATGCTCTTGGAAGAGAGGTTCATGAGGTAGCTGGAAAAGTCCTGTGGTATCTTTACGATGATGGAAGTGTAGAAAAACGCTTTCAGGTTTTGGAATAAAAATAGGTTGTTCGAGAACCTGTTGTCATATATGCATGGAATGAATTTCATCTTAAAAGTTGTAAATTTAGAAAACTTAAATGTTTGATATGAAAACCTTCTGTGTTATTCTCACTATTGTTGCCTGTTACGCATCTTTTTCACAAAACATTTTGATCTCTGAAGACTTTGAAGGAGCAAACCTGCCTAGTGGATGGACAATTAATTCTAATGCAACAGATGGCGGATGGAATTTAGGCACTAACCAAACATTAGAAAGTCAATGGTGGTCAATTGCTCCTCATGGCAACTTTATCGGAACCAATGATGATGATTGCGATTGTGATAAAAGTATGGATTATCTCATTATGCCAGCTATGGATTTCTCTAACTCCACAGCGATTTCCTTACAGTTTGAAAATTATTATGACGGAGGAAGCTTTGGTGGAGATACCGAAACAGCTACCCTTGAATATTCGCTGAACAATGGAAATTCCTGGTCAGTAATTTCGGAAATTAATGGAACAGATGACGGCGCATGGGATACTCAATCCTTTGACCTAAGCAGCTTGACGGGAAACCCTTCTGTTCTTATTGGCTTCCATTACAATGACAATGGAGGATGGATGTTCGGTTGGGCCATTGATGACGTGATGTTATTTGAGCCTGAGGGATTGGACGCTGCAATTACCAGTCTTTCTGTGAATTCAAGTCAAGATGCTCCCACCACAATCCCCATAACTGGGACGGTTAGCAATATTGGTGCAGAAACCATCAATTCCTTTGATATTACTTGGAGTTTGGGTGGCGGAGCTGCCTATACACAGAATTTTTCAGGCCTAAACATGGTCTCTTTGGGAACTTATAATTTTACCCATCAAGACACCTGGACCATCTCGCAATCTGGACTTTATAACTTAGACGTAACCATTAGCAATGTTAATGGTCAGGCCACGGACGACAATCCAAGTAATGATGTTTATTCTCAAAGCGTTCAAGCTCTCGAATACGGCACCATACTAGATGGGGGGATTCAAAGGGAATATATTTATTACCATCCAGGATCAGCTCCGCCAAACTGTCCATTGATTTTTGTCTGTCATGGTTATACGGGATCGGCTCAAGGGATTATGAATTATTCTGAATTCAATCATCTTGCAGACGAGTATGGATTTGCGGTCTGCTACCCTCAAGGAACGCAAGATGGAAACGGCAATACCTTTTTCAATGTCGGTTATGATTTTCATAATAATGAAACCGTAGACGACATCGCGTATTTACAAAACTTGACGACATATTTTCAGAGTATCCATTCTTTGGACCCCAGTAAAGTATTTTGCACAGGAATGTCCAATGGAGGTGATTTATGCTACATGTTGGCCTGTCAGGCATCAGAAACCTTTCGTGCCGTTGCTCCTATTGCCGGGATGATTATGCAAGACATTATGGACGATTGTAATCCTTCAAGTGAAGTGTCAATTTTTGAAGTACACGGAACACAAGATAATGTTACCTATTTTGATGGAGACCCAAACAACGTGGATGGATGGGGAGCCTATCCAAGTATTCCTGAAACCATAAGTTTTTTCAATGACCTATTTGGTCTTGAGCTGATGAGTACTGAAAACTTACCCAATACAAATAACAACGACGGAAGCACTGTGTCTTCCGAAAAATATGGAGCAGAAAACTCCTGTACTGAGGTTTGGCTATACACTGTGAACGGGGGGGGGCACGATTGGCCTGGAGCATACGGTAATATGGACATAGATGCAAGTCGTGAAGCATGGCTGTTTTTCCAGCAGCTATGTGATGATCCAGTTGCAGGTTTAAATGAATTAAATGGAGGTCGAAAGCTGGTTCGCGTAATTGACCTTATGGGCAGAGAGGTCAAAAAAGAGAGTTGTCCATTTACTATATATGAATATTCCGACGGATCTTCCGAAAGGAAAGTAAAGGGTCTTTAAAAATTATCGCATTAAACGAACAAAAAATGAACGTCATAGAGGCATTTGATTTGTGTAAGAATTACGGAAGTGAGGTCGGTATAAAAGGTATCAATCTAGAAATTAAAAAAGGTGAAGTTTTTGGTTTTATTGGTCCTAATGGCGCCGGTAAATCTACCTTTATCCGAACTCTTTTAGGCCTAATTTTACCCTCAAGCGGATCTGCCAAAATATTGGGACAAAGCATTATCGAACGGCCGGAAGAAATTCGTAAAAAAATAGGATATCTTCCCTCTGAGGTAAATTACTATGACGGCATGAACTCTCGAGAATTATTGGAGTACCATGCTGGATTTTATGAAAACGTCGATAGAAAAAAAATCAAGGATTTAGGTGCCTTATTCGAGCTTGATCTTGATCGAAAAATTGAAGAGCTTTCCTTTGGGAATAAAAAGAAATGTGCGATCATTCAGTCAGTACTTCATGAGCCAGAACTGCTCATTCTTGATGAACCCACCTCTGGCCTAGATCCACTAATGCAGAATCGCTTTTTTGAACTTTTAGAGGAAGAAAACAAAAAAGGCACAAGTATTTTCTTTAGTTCACACATTTTGGCTGAAATTCAACGCATGTGCAATCGGGCTGCCATTATTAGACAGGGAGAAATTAGTGCCGTTGAGGACATTCGAAGTCTATTGGAGAAACAGATGAAAAAAGTAAGATTTATTTTTAAAGAGGCCTCTGAAATTAGTTTTATTGATGGGGTTCAAAGTCCTGTTTGGGTTAACAACAAGCTTACCTTTGACTATGTAGGGCCTGTTAAAACTCTAATCGAATGGATGAATGAATTGAATCTTCATGACGCAACCTTGGAAGAACCAGATCTCGAAACCATATTTATGAATTATTACCAATAGATATGAATCTGAATTTATTTAAAAAAGAGCTAAAAAGAAATCGAAAAAATTTCATGATTTGGACGGGCATAGCCACTGGATTTACCATGATGATTGTTTCATTGTATCCCTCGTTTAAAGATATGGGGGCTGAAATGGCAAAAGTAATCCCTAAAGAAATGGCAAAAGCATTCAACATGGATACGGGTGGCTGGCAAGAAATATCGGGCTATTACAAAACCTATTTTGGTTTCCACATCATCATCATACTGACAATTTTCTCCTGCTCTTTGGGCGCGATGATTGTTTCCAAAGAAGAAAACGACAGGACCTCTGAATTTCTTTTCAGTAAACCCATTTCAAGAAAAAGGATTTTCCAAACGAAAATTATAGCCCTTTTCACACTTATTTCAGGTAGCTTTCTGATACAAAGTATCGTTGCTATACTGATGATCATAGCTGTAGTCACTGATGATGTCGCGTGGGATAGACTATTTGAAATGCACCTTAATGGTTTCATTTTGTGCCTCTTCTTTGGTGCGATTGGACTCTTTTTATCTCAAGTTGTACGG
>CAJWCX010000081.1 GCA_913031405.1 uncultured Flavobacteriales bacterium
GCCTTCCATTTACTAGACATATGTTGTTAACTGAAAATGAGGTTTGTAACGATGTATATTTATATAATTTATTTAATACAACATTAGCAATGGCATCTCGTTTGATTTCAAAAACAATGCGCATTCCATTACGATCAGATTCATCTCTCAAATCTGATATGCCTTCAATTTTTTTCTGATTAACAAGATCAGCTGTTTTTCTAATTAAATCGGCTTTATTAACTTGATAAGGGATCTCTGTTACAATGATGGTTTCTTTTCCATCTACGTCTTCAATCTCTGCTTTTCCCCTCATGACTACCCGACCTTTACCAGTGGTCAATGCATCACGAACACCCTCGTATCCATAAATGATTCCCCCTGTTGGAAAGTCAGGAGCCTTAACGAATGTTAAAAGCTCCTCAACTTCGATATCTTTGTTTTCAATATAGGCAATGCAGCCATCGATAACTTCACTTAAATTGTGCGGTGCCATATTCGTGGCCATCCCCACTGCAATTCCTGAAGCTCCATTTGCCAGAAGATTCGGGATTTTTGTTGGTAACACTGAAGGTTCGTTGAGGCTGTCATCAAAATTAGGCCTAAAATCAACGGTGTCTTTATCAAGATCGTTGAGCATTTCCTCAGAAATCTTTTTCAGTCTTGCTTCCGTATACCTCATGGCTGCGGGGCTATCTCCGTCAACTGAACCGAAATTTCCTTGTCCGTCTACCAAAGGGTATCGTAATGACCATGGTTGGGCCATCCTAACCATAGTGTCGTATACGGAACTGTCACCATGGGGGTGGTACTTACCAAGTACTTCACCAACAATTCTTGCTGATTTTTTATAAGGCTTATTGGAGTACACTCCTAGATCTTGCATTCCGTAAAGAACACGTCTGTGCACGGGTTTAAAACCATCTCGCACATCTGGAAGCGCTCTAGAAACAATGACCGACATCGAATAATCGATGTAGGCCGACTTCATTTCGTCCTCTATATTAATTTGAATTATTTTTTCTCCCTCAGCCATATTGTTTATCTAAAAATTAACTTGTACTTCTCTCGTTTTTCAAAGAGAACCAAATTTAATGATTTACAATAGTTTAAAATCAGTTAAATTCATGTTTTTACTAACAATGTTTGGGGATAAATTGTGGATAAATACAAGCATAAGGCAAATTTTCATATTATATTTGTACCATACTTCAATTGAACAAAAAAAATGGAAGCTAAATTTTCACCTCGAGTTAAGGATTTGATGTCTCACAGTCGTCAAGAAGCATTTCGTTTAAAGAATGAATTTGTAAGTGCTGAGCATTTACTCTTAGGCTTAATTAAGCTTAATGAAGGAACTGCTGTTAACATTATTCAAGAATTTCAGCTTGACCTTAAGCAGATCAAAATGGAAATTGATACCTTGTTGGGAAAGTCATCAGTTCCTCATATGGAGAATTCGAATCTGCCTCTTTTGAAGCAAACTGAAAATATCATAAAGCAGTCCTATCTAGAGGCGAAACAGTTTAAATCGTCAATCATCGGAACCGAACACATTCTTCTCACTATTCTGAGGTATGAAGATTGTGCGGCATGTAAAATATTGAATAAATACGGCATTATGTATGAAAACGCGAGAGATGAATACGAGCTCATAATGGAGGAAACAAAAGGTCCAAAGTCCGAATTCCCCGGAAGTAGTAGTGAAGAAGACGAACCGTTTTCGTCATCCTCATCATCAAAAAAACCGGCGGATCCAAAATCTAAAACACCGGTTTTGGATAATTTTGGTCGAGATTTAACCAAGATGGCGGATGCCGGAAAGCTGGACCCTATAGTAGGTAGGGAGAAAGAAATAGAGCGTGTCAGTCAAATTTTGTCAAGAAGGAAAAAAAATAACCCCATTTTGATAGGGGAGCCGGGCGTCGGTAAAAGCGCTATTGCAGAAGGCTTGGCTTTGCGTATTGTTCAGCGAAAGGTGTCTAGAGTTCTTTTTAACAAGAGAATTGTCTCATTAGATCTCGCCTCATTGGTAGCTGGAACTAAGTACCGTGGCCAATTTGAGGAGCGAATGAAGGCCGTGATGCAGGAAATAGAAAAGAATCCTGATATTATTCTTTTTATTGATGAAATCCATACGATTATCGGTGCAGGAGGTGCGAGTGGATCTCTTGATGCATCAAACATGTTTAAGCCTGCTTTAGCCAGAGGAGAACTTCAAGCTATTGGTGCGACTACATTAGATGAATATCGACAACATATTGAAAAAGATGGAGCTCTAGAGCGAAGATTTCAAAAGGTAATTATTGAACCAACAAACCAAGAGGAAACGATTCAAATATTAATGAATATTAAGGAACGCTATGAAGATCATCACTCGGTAAGTTATACTGATGATGCTATTGAGGCTTGTGTTAAGCTTACTGAAAGGTACATCACTGATCGCCACCTACCTGATAAAGCTATAGATGCATTAGATGAGGTGGGTTCACGTGTTCACATTACAAATATTAATGTTCCTAAAGAGATCACAGATATCGAAAACCAGGTAGAAGAACTAAAGGGTCAGAAGGCAGAGGTGATTCGCTCTCAGCAATATGAGAAAGCCGCTGAATTAAGAGATAATGAACGGAAATTATTAGAGCGATTAGAGGAGGCAAAGCAAAAGTGGGAGGAAGCGTCTAAAACCAATAAAGTAACAGTAACTGAAGAGCATGTTGCTGAGGTTGTATCGATGATGTGTGGAATTCCTGTGACTAAGGTATCTCAATCCGAAACTGGTAAATTGGTTCTCATGTCCGAGGCGATTGGTTCGAATGTTATTGGTCAGGATGAAGCTATTGAGAAAGTGGTGAAAGCCATTCAGCGAAATCGAGCAGGTTTAAAAGACCCTAATAAACCCATTGGTTCTTTTTTCTTTTTAGGGCCAACCGGAGTAGGGAAGACTCAGCTTGCTAAGGTGCTTGCAAAAAATATGTTTGATACTGAAGAAGCCTTGATCAGAATCGACATGTCAGAATACATGGAGAAGTTTTCTATTTCGAGGTTGGTAGGAGCACCTCCGGGATATGTGGGTTATGAAGAAGGGGGGCAGCTTACGGAAAAGGTGAGAAGAAAACCTTATGCGATTGTGCTTCTTGATGAAATTGAGAAGGCGCATCCCGATATTTTCAACTTACTTCTTCAGGTTTTAGATGATGGGCATATGACGGATGGATTGGGTCGAAAAATTGACTTCAAGAATACCATTTTGATCATGACTTCAAATATTGGCGCACGTCAGCTTGCAGATTTTGGAACTGGTGTCGGCTTCGGTACTCAGGCTCAACAAGACTCTAAAGAAGATAATGTTAAATCAGTGATTCAGAAGGCTTTAAGAAAGGCATTTTCACCAGAATTTTTGAATCGAATTGACGACATGATTATGTTTAAATCACTAGGTCGAAAAGAGATTCATTTGATTATAGATATTGAACTTAAGAAATTATACGAGCGAATTTTATCTTTAGGTTTCGATGTTGTTTTAACCCAAAAAGCGAAAGACTTTATTGTAGATAAGGGATATGACGAAAAGTTTGGTGCGCGACCTTTAAAACGCGCAATTCAAAAGTATATAGAGGATCCTCTTGCTGAAGAAATCATCAAATCAAATTTCAAGGAGGGAGAGAAGGTAACGCTCGATTTGTCTTCTGATGGGTCGGGTCTGGATGTGATACATCAGAAAACCAACAAGCCGAAGAAAAAAAGCCCGAAAAAGAAGGACAGTTGATGTGGCTCGAATTCATATTTTTTTCACCACCTCATTATAGGGCACTCTGTAACGAGGCCCCCAAACACCTTTATCTGTTCCCTTACCTACGGAAACAATCATATTGATTTCTGCCCCATATGGTAATTTTAGCATTTTCTTTGTGCGGTGCTTATCAAATCCTTCCATGGGGCACGAATGAAAACCTTCCGCAGCAACTGATAACATAAATGTTTGGGCAGCGAGAGCACAAGACTTATGGACAACAATACGTTGCTCACTTCTTCCACCTAGTCGGTAAAATGGTTTTCGGAGACCACCAAAAAAACTGATGCCTCTGCGTAAAAACGTCAATAAGAAAAATGGGTCGTTCATGTAAATAAGAGGAATAAGCTTTTTATAATAATCCAGACCTCTTTTTTGCAACCTACTTGGTTCGCCGTTAATGGTTTGAGCGATTTGTTGATAATTCCATTTGGCTCTTTCTCTCCATAAATCTTTTCTTGTAATAAAAACCACCATATGTTTCGCCGTTGAAGCCGCAGATTGATTCAAGCAAAGAGCGGAGAGCTCTTTACGCATATCCTCTGATTCAATCCATTGAAATTCCCAGAGTTGCATATTGCTGCTGTTTGGTGCTAAAATGGATCGTTTGATACTTTTTTCAATAACCTCGTGAGGTACTTCTGTATGGACATCAAAAGAACGGTTACTTCTTCTGAATTCGACTATTTTTTGAAATTCTTCTGAAAACATGGAATGATTTTACTGCATTTTATTTTGTTTCTATTTATATTTCTGACACTTTTGCGCAGATTAAGACAAATATATGACAGCATGTCTTAAAAACAACTATGGCAAGTTCTTTGTCATTAAGGATGTGAAAAAATTAATGTACTTATGGCAGTTAAGAAGAATAAAGAGAAGGCAAAAAGCACAAGCGCAAAAGAAATGAACGAAAAATCTGTTGATAACTCGGTTAATGGAGCAAAAGATAAGTCCACCGAATCAGTTAAAGAACAAAAAGAAATTTCGGCTGATGATAAATACAATGAATTAAATGACCGGTTTTTGAGGTTGTATGCCGAATTCGAAAATTTTAGAAAGAGAACCAATAAGGAGCGTTTGGATATGATTACCAATGCCAATGCCGAATTGCTCAAAGATTTGATTCCAATCATCGATGATTTCGAGCGTGCTATGGCCAATAATGAAAGTTCCGAAGATATTGTTGCAATAAAAGAGGGATTCTCTTTGATTTATAATAAATATATAGGTATTATGGAAACCAAAGGGCTTCAAGTGATGAATGCAAAAGGTGAGGTTTTTGATCCTGAATTTCACGAAGCTGTTGCAAATATGCCAACCGACGATCAAAAATTAAAAGGGAAAATCATTGATGATGTTGAAAAGGGGTACCTGTTGAACGAAAAAGTTTTGCGTTACGCTAAAGTTGTAGTTGGTCAATAAACCGAATTAAATGAGTCAAAAACGAGATTATTACGAGGTATTGGGTGTTTCAAAAGGTGCGACTGAGGCTGAAATTAAAAAGGCATATCGGAAGCTTGCCCTGAAACATCATCCAGATAAAAACCCTGGTGATGCCGCTGCTGAAGAAAAGTTTAAAGAAGCAGCAGAGGCATATGAGGTCTTGAGCAATCCTGATAAAAAAGCGCGTTATGACCAATTTGGACACGCTGGAATGGGACAAGGTTTCGGGGGCGGTGGCATGAATATGGACGACATATTTTCTCAATTCGGGGATATTTTCGGCGGTGCTTTCGGTGGTAGCTTTGGTGGAAGTAGAGGAGGAGCACGTGTTGTGAAGGGTTCTAATTTACGCGTGAAGATGAAACTCACTTTGGAGGATATAGCCAATGGTGTGAAAAAGAAAATTAAAGTAAATAAACTTGTAAACGCCGAAGGAGTAACATTTAAGAGCTGTTCAAAATGTAACGGCACTGGACGGGTAACGAGAATGGCACAAACCTTTATTGGTGCTATGCAAACCCAATCAGCTTGTAATATTTGTCAGGGTGCGGGTAAAATGATTGACAAAAAACCTGCAGGAGCTGATCAAAATGGTCTCAAAAGACAAGAGGAGGTTATTGAAATTGAAATCCCAGCCGGAGTAGAGGAAGGGATGCAGTTAAACGTAAGGGGTAAAGGAAATGCAGGTCCATTTAACGGTGTTCCTGGTGACTTAATGGTAGTCATTGAGGAAATTGAGCATTCAGAATTAAAAAGGGATGGTGACAACATTCATTATGAGGCGCTGGTTAGCTTTATG
>CAJWCX010000082.1 GCA_913031405.1 uncultured Flavobacteriales bacterium
TTTCAGCATATGTGTTTTTGGCAAAGCTAAGGTCAACACCTTCCTTTACTTCAAAGAGTTCTATGACCAATTCCTCCATCGCTTGTAAAATACCATTAGGATTCTGAACCTTAAGATCTTGAAAATCGAGAAGTACTTTTTTAGTTACAAATCCAGGCTTTGAAATCATTAAATCAAAAGGAACCTTAGTATTTATTAGACCTCCTATAAAATAATCTCCGTTGATATCAGAGAGTGATTTTGATACCATTGTACCGTCTTGAAACATATAGACACTGGCACCAAACAATTTCTCTTTAGAAGAAAAATTAGTTACATATCCTTCCAAAGAGATTTCTATTTTTTTCTGGGTCCAAGAAAAAAACGAGATCATAAAGAAGATAAGACATAAAATTCGAATCATAGAAAGCTATCTTTGTGTATACGAATTGTAACGCAAAAAATTAAATTTGTTGCGATATATACAAAAATGGGGAAAAAAGACGAATAAAAATAATGATCGGAATTGATAATTTAAGTTATTGGGAGAAAACGGCATACTTAAGAAATATAGATTTTCTTATTATTGGTTCAGGTGTAGTTGGTTTAAGTACCTCTATTTTTTTAAAAAGAAAATACAAAGATGCCCGAATTCTGATTATTGAGCGAGGATACCTTCCAACTGGGGCGAGTACTAAGAATGCTGGATTCTCTTGTTTTGGAAGTCCTACAGAGTTATACGATGATCTTAAAAGCATGCCAGAGCAGAAAGTTTGGGACACTTTTTCAAGTCGCTACATGGGCCTAAAAAGACTCTTCGAATTGGTCTCTAAGGACGCTATTGCCTATGAACAATGCAAATCATGGGATATTATCGCTGAAAATGACAGCCATAACATCACCAATGACTTCATCAAATACATCAATAATGAAGCTAAGAAGTTGACTGGAGAAGAAAATATATACTACGAAGATCCAGATATTTCATCTCAATTCGGTTTCGAAGGAGTAAATACCTCCTATTGCAATCGTTTGGAAGGATCCATACATACAGGAAAGATGATTAAGGAATTGTATAAAAAAGCAGTTTCAGAAGATATTATAATTCTATTTGGCATCAATGCTGACTCAATGGAGCATTCGGAAAAAGAAAATACCATCAATACTCCATACGGACAATTTAAAGCTTCGAATACCATTATTGCGACCAATGGATTTGCAAAACAATGGATCAAAGATGATGTATTTCCCGCAAGAGCCCAAGTTCTTATAACAAATGAAATCAAAAACTTACAGGTAAAAGGAACATTCCACTATAATAAAGGATATTATTACTTCAGAAATGTGGGAAACAGAATTCTATTGGGTGGTGGAAGAAATCTTAATTTTCAGGGTGAAACGACGCAAGAGTTTGGCTTAACAAAACAAATACAAGACAAATTAAACGAGTTATTACAAACAGTGATTATTCCTAACCAATCTTACAAGGTGGAAGATACTTGGTCGGGAATTATGGGGGTCGGCGAAAACAAAAGCCCGATTATAAAAAAAATAAACAATAATACGGCTGTAGGTGTTCGTATGGGAGGAATGGGGGTGGCGCTAGGATCCCAGGTAGGAAAAACCATTTCTAATTTGTTTTGAACATGAAGAAAAAGAAACATAAGGAAACTTTTGAAAATCCAATTGATCCGGATAAAATATCAGAAAATCCGCACAGTTTGGAATACGGTCATCACTCAGGAAGTGCATTAATCAAACCAGAAGATGAAGGCAAGCTGAAAAGTCGAGCACTGAATGCCATGGATCATCAAACCGACATGCAACTTGGGCAGATATATGACCAGATGAAATTACTTGCGAGTCAAGCTAAAAAGTTAAATGATCGGAAAAAAATATCTGAATTTATTTATCAAGCTGAGGCAAGATTTGAGCCCTTTGTCAATCATATCTACCATTTATACCAACGTGAAAATAAGGCCTATTTGTTATCCCTAATCGGTCCTCTTCAGTGGGGTAAAAGCAAAAATAATTTTAAATTCATTGCCACAGTCAAGCTACTTGCTGACCACACTTGGGATGTGATTGAAAAAGATGAACACTTCGACTTTAACGAGTAAAAATCCATTCTTTATCGGTAGACAGATTCTCATCAAAAACATAATTATCGACATTATAATTTTTTAGGTCTTCCAATGAATCTAGATTATTTTGCACAATATATCGAGCCATGGTACCTCTGGCCTTTTTTGCATACATCATAATGGTTTTGAGTTTGCCATTTTTATAATCCTTAAACAATGGACTAATTACCCTATGTTCAATCTTCTTGAAGTGAATGGCTCTGGAATATTCTTTTGATGCTAAATTGATTACAACCTCATTTGATTTTAGTTCCCCATTCAAACTGTTTGTTAGTTTTTCTCCCCAAAATTCATACAAGCTTGAACTTGAATCCGAAGCATTAAATTTTGTACCCATTTCTAATCGATAAGGAGAAATGCCATCTAAGGGTTTCAATAAACCGTATAGACCAGAAATAACACGAATCGAATCTTGTGCTTTGAGCAATTCATGTTCGTTCATACTTGATGCCCCTAAACCCTTAAAAACTTCTCCAGTAAATGAGAAAACAGGCTGGATCGCCTCTGAATTATTTTTTAGGGATTTCCAATTTTGAAATCTTGACCAATTCAAATCTGCCAGCCTATCACTAATTGACATTAAATCACCCAATTCTTTTGGACTCATTTTTTTCAATTTGAGGATCAATAATTCTGCCTGTGATTCAAACTCAGGTATCGAAGGCTTTCCGTATCCAGTGACATTAGTATCAATTGATTTGGCTGGAGATAAAAGTATTTTAAACATATTTGGTATTTTCAAAGCAACAATCAATTTCAATGAAGAAACGATGTATAAAGATAAAATTTATGGATAAACGAGACTAGAATTCTTTTGAACTATAAACTCATCAGTTTTATTCCAGCAAAAAATGTTCTGGGCTGCGCTGGCCCATAAATAAAATTGCTATCTCTATTTTTACCAATATCAAATTGACTCTGATAAGCATTAAAAATGTTTTTAATACCAAGATAAAACTGCATCTCTAGTCTAGGCTGTTTGAATTGAAAAGAATATGCCAATCTAAAATTCAATTCTGAAAAAGATTCGGCCCTTACCATTTCATCCACGTCTTGATTTGGAGCTCCAGCAAAATGAGGAACAATCATCTTTCCAGTATATACATAATTGATATTTCCTTTAATTTTATCACTAGGCGTAAATGAAAGTAATGCGAAACCATAATCAGAAGGTGTTCTGACAAAATCTCTAACACCTTCAAGTCCCTCAATATATGATACCGGATTATCAAATCTATTGTTTTGTAGAGTAAATCCACTCTCTAGCTGCAGTATACGATTATAATTCATTCGCAGTTCCACTGTCATTCCTTTCACTGCAGCTCCCTGACCATTTTGTTTTTCAAATAAATAACCAAATTCATCTTCTCCATCAGGTTGAAGATAGAAGGCTCTATTTAGTCTGGTATGAAAGGCTTCAAGGGTAAATCCAATAATAAAATCTTCATATGGCTGATCATAATTAATTGAAGCACTATACGAATGAGATCTTTCAGGTTTTAGGTCTGGAGAAATAGTTACTCTGGAAACACCCCCTCCTGAAAAGGCAATATGAAGGTCCGTATCAAAAGCTTGAGGAGCCCTAAATCCTGACCCATAGTTTAGACGGAATTGAAGGTTCTTTTTAAATTTATACATTAAGGAAGCCCGGGGACTAAAAATAAGAGGGTCCACAAAATTATGACGATCGATTCGAACTCCTGATAAAAGAGATATCTTTGAAGAGAAGGACCAATCACTCTGAATAAAAACACCTAAATCCGAAGCGCTTTGATTAATTAAATAGGCGTAGCTAGGTATTTCATCGTAAACATCATCGAGTAAGAATTCGCTGCCAATTGTTAATACATTACTTCCCGTCCCTAAAAAAGACTTTATTTTATGATTAATTTGAGCTCCAATATTTCCTGTAAATACATTAGAAATACCGTAAGGCGGACTTTCCAAATGAGCAGCTATAGCCGCAGAATCATCAGGAAAAATACCCGTATAATGGTCCCGACCAGTATGCTGAAATGCCAAATAAGTAATAATGCTTGTTCGGTTGTTTTTCAAGTTGATTTGATAATCCAACCCGCCCATCCAAATACGATGAGTTCGTTCTTCAGACTGCCCTAATGAATGTGCCTCTATACTCCTATTCATTTCACCACCAAGTCGGTATTCATTAAGATTACTGAAATTCACTTCAAGCTTCTGATTGTCATTGGGCTTAAAAAAAGAATTCAATCCAAAGGAGGTGTTTTCCAAAAAGGACAATTCAGAATAATCATCCTCATTATGATCGTAAAATCCTCTTGTTCGATGATTAAAGAAAAGTGTAGTACCCAGTCTGCGATCCTTTGATACCCAGGTACCATTTCCGCTCATTATTTTATCGGAGGTTTGTAAATTGATATTTTGGTAGATATAATTTAATTCAAAATTGTTTTTTTTAGGAATCTTCGTAATCAAATTCACAGTGCCACCTACGGCACTTGAACCATACAAAGAGGAACCACCTCCACGAATTACTTCTATTCGATCAATCATATTTGTTGGAAGTTGTTCCATACCGTATAAACCTGTTAAGGGGCTAAATATCGGCCTTCCATTTATTAAAATCTGAGAATACCCACCGGCCAAACCGTTCATGCGAAGCTGCGTATAATTACAAGTCTGACAATCCGTTTCCACACGCAGACCTGGTTGAAATTTTAGTCCTTCAGAAAGATTACAAGCTTGCACTAGTTCAAGACTTTCACTATTCAAGATATTCACGATTATATTGGAATTCGTTTTTCGTTTGGGTGTTTTTGTACCTGTCACCACGAATTCATCCAACTCCATGATTTTTTCGGTGAGTTGAATCGTCAAATCAACATTTGGCTCCTTTTCGGAAATCTCTATTGTATCCCTGACCGATTTGAATCCAATAGCTGATGAATTTAGAATGTAACGTCCATAAGGAACACGAGTGAATTCAAAACGCCCTGAAACATCCGTCAAGATGTTTTCATTAATAGGCAAGACAGAGATTCTCGCAAATTCAATAGCTTTTCCACCGGCAAATAGTGTTCCTTTAACACTGCCATATTGGGCATATAAAAGTGTGAATTGAAGAAAAAACAGGACTGGTAAAAAGAACCTATTAAAATTGACACTAAAAATACACTTCATAAAAATGTCATTCCCTAAGTAAAAAACTATTTCAGCTTGATTTTCTTAGTAAAGTCAACCAAAAGAGGCGTTGCCACAAACATTGATGAATACGTTCCAACAAGAATACCAATGATCAGAGCAAAGATAAATCCTTTGATGGCTGCACCACCGAAGAAGAAAATAATCAACAAAACAACAAGAGTTGTCATGGATGTATTTATGGTACGGGACAAGGTTGAATTTAAGGCGCCGTTGATTTCTGATTTGAAGTCGGACTCCACTTTCCAGGATAGGTCTTCTCTGATACGGTCAAAAACAACCACTGTATCATTTATAGAATAACCAATTACGGTCAAAATCGCTGCTACAAAAGCTTGATCAATATCCATATTAAAGGGAAGAATTCCCCCTAATAAAGAGAACAAACCTAACACGATGATTACATCATGGAACAAGGCTACAATCGCACTAATTGAAAATTGCCATTTCCCAAAACGTATAAATATGTAGGCAAAAATGATCAACAAACTTAAAACAATTGAAACCTTTGAAGACCCCTCTAATTCCTCAGAAACTGTTGAAGAAACAAATCTTGAATCTGGCTCAATTGTGTATGCACCTAACTTTGGCTTACAGTTGTTTAAAGCTTCATTTAATTTTACTTTCACTTGATCCTCAGCATTTTCTTGCTCCAACAAATAGTTCGTTATAATTTCAACATTATAAGTACTGGATT
>CAJWCX010000083.1 GCA_913031405.1 uncultured Flavobacteriales bacterium
ATGAAATAATTCAAGGTCCTTCAAGTCTTGACAAAGATACAATGCAGAACGGAAACATCAATTAAACCGGGGAAGCGAACGAAATAAAAATTATCTTGCGTTTGTTATATATGCGGAGTAGCCTTTATCGGAAGCCATCGGAAAGAAACCATCCCAGAAAAAAAATTAAAGCTTTACCACCTTAAAGTGTTTTTCAAACCCACGGTTAAAGCATTTGACAAAATAAGTTCCAGGAACAGAATCCGCTAAAGAAACTTGAGTTTTACCATTGCCGTTTTTTGTAACGGAGCTTTTATTAATCGTTCTTCCTAGATTGTCGTAAACCTCAATATTGATATCTTCGATTAAAGCAGAAAAGGATTCGATTTCTATAATGAAATCGTTTTTAGTTGGGTTGGGATAAATCATTATTCCATGTGAGATCATTTCTTCAACAAGGCTGGCCTCAACCTCAATAGGAACGCCTTCTTCATACAAACAGATATTGGCCTCGTCTTGAACAATCACATTATAAGTGCCAACAGGAAGGTTGGGAAAGACATTATTAGACACAAAGTTTTGTCCCCCATCTATACTATAAAGGTAGGGACCAACACCCGATGTGGGGTTGATTTCAATTGATCCATTTGTTGAAACGACAGAAGAAGCATTTGTGGCTATAATCTCAACTGAAACAAGTGAACAAGCATCAACAAAAACCACCTCCTCAAAAGAACAATCCCCAGTAGCGCCTATAACCGAAATATTGTAAGATCCTTGGGCCAAGCCACTGAAGCTGTTTGTTTCTTCATAAGTTTGTCCCCCATCGATACTATATATAAAAGGGCTCAAACCAGAACTTGTGTTGATTGTTATGGCTCCATCATTTGTAAAAGGAGAGCTTGTAGCCGTCACCGTCACCTCAGCGGAAATATCACATCCTTCTCCATTAGGACAGAAGACCTCAAGTGTTTCATAGTCAAACTCCCCGTCATTAAAAACAATTGTTTCTCCAGAGGAGTTCATAACGAGAAAGTTTCCAATACCATATCCACAACAAATCCCATCACCCCATGAATCATAAACATATAGAGAAAAGCACGATCCATAATCAAGACAAATATCTTGAGTATACACTTGTCCATTTGTTAAAGCACCACTAGCAATTAATTCACCACTGCCTTCATCAAAGACCTCCCAAGAGGTCTCTTGGGGGTAATTATCAGGATTAATCTGTAAAGTGATGATATCGTAACTTGAATCCAGGTTTGTATTCGCGGAAACAGAATTATTGGTTAAATCACCATCGGCTTGGCTATTGATACTTAATAGATTCAATACAATATTGTTAGTAAACTCAGTTAGGTTATTATCGATGTTTATTTGAACGGTTCCTTGCTCCTCAAAAGGAATATCAACGGTTGCATCAATCAGCTCAGACACCATTCCGTTAACAACAACCTGAATAGACACATCCGTTATGGTTGTTTCACCACGATTTTTAATGACCGCGTCGATTTGCACTTCATCATTACAAACGACGGTAAGATTTCCAATGGAGAGGTCTCCATCAAAAGCATGGACTTTACTTAGTACAACATTTAAGGTGTCGTTATTGGCGTATTCATCATCAACGTGGCTCACAATAGCCTTAATATTGTAGTCACCGACATTCGAAAAGTCTTGTGGTATGGTAAATTGGAAGTCCCCATTATTAAAAGGCTCAATGGTTTGTGTTACAGACATCGTTTCTACAGATACCCCATCAACAACAAGTTCAATGTCAAAATCACTCATATTGTTAAGTCCATTGTTGGCAATTTTAACTTTGACAAGCTCGTTGTTGCCAAGGCTCGATGAAGATTGCGGTTCAACAAGAGCTTCAGCTCCAAGGTCATAATCTCCAGTGATATCTGCCCAAAAAGAAACCCACGGTCTTGCTTGCTTAATGGCTAATTGGTCTTGTGCCGTGACTTTATATTCTATATCCATACCAAATCCTTCGGCACCCACAACATCATAAAGAACTTCAAATTCATCATGAATAGTAGAAAGATACTCTCTCATTTGGTCGAGATAGATTTGATCCATAACAAGCTCTCCTGGGCTTACAAGGTTTGACAGGATTAGGACCAGGTAACCGGGTGCTCCCGGAGCAGGGTTTTCGTACAACAAAATCTCTTCTGGAACCGAGTTTGGGTCTGGGTTTGTAATCAAAAACTCCCCAACCTGAGTGTTGAGATAAAAAGTGCCTTCTGTTTCATATATAGGGTCAATACTGATTCCTACACCATTCGATTTTTCTTCCTGAAAGTTGGGGTGACATAATACGCCCATGGCCGCCATAAAATGGTCAACACGATAAAAATCTCTTTCTTCATAAGCTCTAAAATTCCACATACTGGCATAAACCTGTTTAATGGATTTAGAAATGTGTCCTTCGTCTAGGTGTTGTGTTTTAGACGTGTATAGCCCCGCACCACTAAACCCGGGCAAATCCTCGTTATTCGTACTTGACCTGCATCTAACAGCTGTTCCCACAGGAAAGTCTTCGTGCATTTCTTGTAAATTATCAAGCATCCATTGTGGCATTGGAGCATCTTTGATATCCCTTCTAAAATCTTTTAGTCGTTCAACCCGAAAATTAATATCCGTTTGGAAGGTAGGGTTGTCAATCATGACCTGCGCCTCCTCATAAAAATTATTGAACTGCATGAATTCATCATAATAATAAAAAGGAATGCCAAATCCATACGGAATAGTTCCTTCTGGAAACCCAAAATTCCTCATTGTCGCAACATTTGAACATTTTGCACCAAAAGCCGAGGACATTTCAAATTCAATAGAATCTAATGACAATATTTCCGTTTTACTCAGGTCTCGTAAGGGGATTTGAGGCTCCGTTGGCCTGAGCGCTTCGTACCAAGCATTCACCTCGTCTAGCGAGGCTTCTCGTATTTGAAACGTTTCATTTTCAACTTTGTAATATATGTAATTTCCCAAAAGGTTTGAAATTGAGTCAATCGATAAGGGATCTGCAATGTAGGCATTGGGAACATTATCTTGGATGGCTCTTAAGTTTACGTGAGACAAAGGTGTTTGGACAACAGAAGTAATGATGCCCCCCACCCGTGGTAATGAATTAGGTAAGGCATCGTACAAAACAATATCTCTACTTCCCGGCGTTTCCTCTGGGTCTGTCATGTGCTTAAAAAACCCATATCCTTCTGCTTCATGAAATGGAATATAATTGATTTCAGCAAAAACATCAGATTCTAATGCTACTTCAATCCTTGAACCTTCAAAATCATCTGCGTAGTTGTTGAGGTGGTTATTTTCATCAGCCTGACCAATAAAGTGATTCATATTATTTTGTAGAAAAGGCATGTTGGCCACCAATAGCTCATAGGTTCTTTGTGTGGCTTCAAAATCATAAGCGTCACCAAAAGAAAAGTTAAACGAATAGCTTCCAATAACACCATTTGTATTGATTGTATTAGGATTGAATACTATTTCCCCAGACGCATCATCGCCAGTGACTGAGGCGCCTATTCCGTTCCAAAAGTTTGCGTGAATAATATAAGTGTTGCTGTTGATGAAATATACCTTTGGGTTGGGTGTATCTCGATCTAGAATCCCAAACTTCACATACAATTGTCCATCGAGAAATGGGGCCCATCCGACATTTTGTACAGTGGCAAGAGCCATAAAAGTTTCTGGATCTGGAATAGAAGTTGACCCATCAACAAAATCAATGGCAGAAGCATAATTGATAGGAGCATCTGTTGGCATGTTATTGAATTCAGTTATATCGTCTATACCATCTCCATCATAATCATCTGGGCTAGAAACATCGTGTTCTGTGATGGTATAATTTGCCTGTGGGTAAGCGCCAGCCGGTTCAGAGATTACCATCGTGCCATTTACCCCCATTGTCATGGAGACTGCCCAGTTAAAAGAAGGGCTGTGATCTGCATGCAAGACATAATACTTGCCCGCCTGACCTTGAATGGACAATTGAACCTGTCCATTATTATTGACCGAGTAATTCGTAATAGGTACCTCACCTTGGGCAAAAGAAAAAACGTATCCATAAACGAAACAAAGGATTGACAAAAAAGGCCTCATAGTGGTTGTATAGGTTTTAGTAATCGGTTTAGAATCCTAAAGGTACGAATGTTTATTGTTTTATAAAACAAACGATTATTTTACAATATTTTTTTAACGTTGACCGCTTATTTCATTCTTTAGGACGCTATGTTGTAATGAACTTATTTGAGAAGCATTATGAGGGGTGGACTTATCGAAATCTGTTCGTTTTCCAGTGAAATATTGCAAAAAAAGCAACTTGGACTGGGTGGCTATTCTATATCACACTTAAAGGCAGTATGTAATAAATGAAGACGACCTCTTTTTTTTCGAAGGACCACTTGATAGATTCTATCGTAAATATCTAAGTCGAATTCCCCCAATTCCTGATCTACTAATATCCCGGCAAGAACAGCTGTTGTGTTGCTATGTCCAATAACAAGAGCGTCTTCCTTAAGCTTGATTAATTGTTTTGAAAAATCTTCAAGTGCATCAGCGTCGTAAAGCTCAACAATTAAACCCTTTGACTTTGCCGTCGGGAATGCCGTATTTAGAGTTCGAGTATAATCCGTGCTGTATACCACATCAATAGGTACATCGCTTAGAAAACCACTCAAGCTTTCCGACCGTTGTTTTCCGCATGGTGTTAAAGGAGGATCTGAATGGTCCATTTCGGAGAGTTCCTTTTCTGAATGCCTCACTAAATAGACAGTAAAAAACGGTTTGTTTTTTACTGTCTGGCAGGACAGAAAACTCAGTATTAGTAATAGGAAAAGGAGCCTCATTTCGCTTTTTTCTTTTTTATGAATGGGACGAGATGTTATAACTCATTATCCACACAATGATTTTGCGAGCATTCGATGAAAATGATGTACCCCTTGTTCTCTTGTCGGTGAAAAACGCCCTGTTTGATAGGTTTTAGATTGAAGCCCTTTATGCACTCCTTCAACAACAAATTCATCTTCTCGCTCGACCTTATCAAGAACAGCACCCGCACCATCACTAAGTTTAGAGCTATCCCAAACAAAAGAACGAAATACTACGCGAGTTTTGTTTTTAGATATTGGTTTAACTACATTAATAGAAAGCCCCCAGGGATAAAAGTTGAACATCATATTGGGGAAGATCCAATAGTAATAGGCGGCTACATGTTTCCCTTCATCAGGATGTCCTGCAGGAATATCAAACACATCTTCACCCCCCTTTGAGTATCCAATCTGAACCGATCCATTGTCAAAAAGTTCAGTTTTATAACTTCCATAATCCAATACACCATTAAGGTCATCATGAACAAAAGGAATATGAAAACCCTCTAAATAATTGTCACAATAAAGGGCCCAATGACAATTCACCAGATAGTCTTTACTGTGTTTTGAGTCATATTTGAAAAGATCAAGAGGTAAAAACCCAATGCGCTCATTCATTTTATCGAAAACCTTGTTAATAGGAAAGCCAGGATTAAGAGAGGTAAAAACATGTGGACCAAGCTTTGCTGTTGGGTATTTTTTGAGGTGATCACATGCTCTTGGAAAGTCTTCGACCTCATTGAATTCGGGCATAAATTTAAGCCCCCCATCTTTTTTCCATTGTCTCCCATGATAGCCACAAGCAATTCGTTTGGATCTACATTCGTGATGAAAAATCAGGTTGCCTCGATGGGTACAAACATTTGAAAAACAACTGATTTCATTATTATCGTTATTCTTTTTAAGAAATACAGGTTCCTCAATAAAGTCATCTAAAAAAGACATAGGCTGAACGTAGTCATCCATGGGAAAAAGCTCGTTTGAGCAACCTTTCCACTGCCAAGAATTTCTAAAAACATTTTTTTTAAGCGCCTCAAAAACCTTATCATCCCGGTAAAAATAGGCGGGTAAAGTTTCTGCTTTTGAGATACTCTCATGAACATGAAATTCAAACATAAG
>CAJWCX010000084.1 GCA_913031405.1 uncultured Flavobacteriales bacterium
AGGAAACAAACCTGCTTCACTCCAAGTATTATTTTTATTAGAAATATCGATTTGTGCATTCGAAGCTTGTATATCGTAATTGTTTTTTAGCGCTGTAAATACCGCATCTTTGGCGGATAAAGAATCTGACAGTTCAAGTTGGGTGTAGGAATGAAATCCTAAAAGGTAAGTAAAGAGAAATAAACTAATCCTCATGCGATTCTATATTTTTTTTGATACGAAATACAGGTTCTACATCGAATTCAGAAATCTCTCCCTCTGAAAATACTTTTTTTCGAATTCGGGCCATGTGATTCCAGAATAAAATTGCAGATGGGTAGAAGAAAAGAATAAAGACTGTTCCAAACAGCACACCAAAGGCAACGGAGGTCGCCATAGGTATTAGGAATTGGGCTTGCATACTGGTTTCTGAAATCATGGGAAGTAGTCCAGCTACAGTGGTTATTGAAGTTAATAGTATGGGCCGAAATCTTGATAATGATGCGTTTATGGCCGCTCTTTTAGTATCCATTCCATCGAGTAAAAGATAATTGTAACGGTCTAGAAATACAATGGCGTCGTTCACCAATACGCCAATAAGAGCAATCATTCCAAAGACACTCAACATCGATACTGGGATTCCTACAAGTCCATGACCAATGATCGAACCAGCTATTCCAGATGGGATGACAAGCATAATTAAAAAGGCTTGTGATAAGCTGTTAAAGTGCAACATGAGAATCACGAACATCAGAAAAACTAGGACCAATGTTACATATTGCATAGAATCACTTGTCTTTTGACTTCTTTCAAATTGCCCGAGCTTTTTCGTCTGAAGGGTTGGGTAGATGGCTGTGATTTTCGGAATAATCGAGTCAAATATTCTTTGATTGATTTCGGCAACCTTATCGGGGTCAATCGTTTCCGCATCAATTTTAACAATTCGTTGTCCATTCAATCTTTTCAAACTTTCCGGAGCTCTACCCATATTGAATTCACATAGTTTATCTAAAGGAATTTGTAGACCTTGAATGGTTTTAACTTTCATTTGATGTAGGTCATGAATACTATTTCTGTCCTCAAGGGGATATCGGATCCATATTTTGATTTCATCTGTTCCAATAATAACGCGTTGCGCTTCTTGACCAAAAAAACCTTGTCTGATCTGAGCTAAAATATCAGATTTACTAATACCGTATATTTCGGCTTGTTTTTTCATTTTGATTTGAATTTCATTTCTACCTGAAGGCATATTGTCTTTTACATTAATTACTCCAGGCATCGCGCTGAGTTCATTCTTGAGCTCGTTCTTTGCACTCAATAATTGATTTTCATTAGTTGAGGATAGGCCCACCTCTATTTCCTTTCCAAATTGATTGAAACCGCCGACATAAATATCTTGTGCAATTTTTCCAAGATCAAGCTGGTTGACTCTTTTATTGATTCGATTCATTAAAGTGTCGAGAGGAAGTTCTGTGTCTTCTGCATTAACAAAGACGTTAATACTTCCCGTATGGTTACCTGCCTGTCCTATGCTTTGAGAAAAACCAATGTTACTTGTGTAATAGGTCATGAACTCATCGCCAGTTTCTTTTTTGATTCTTTCGTTTTCCTCTAAAAGTATAATCGTAGCTTGTGCTATAAAATCTTTAGTTTGTTTGACATTACTCCCGGGATTATAGGCCACTTCAATAGTGAAGAAATCAGGTTGTATATTAGGGAAGAAGGTTGATGAGAGCGTTCCATTAATGAGCATAGCGACTACACCAATAGTGAATATTAGAGGACCAAAGAAGCTCATCAGATACCATTTTTTCTTTTTTCCTGTTAACAGACTTACGGCCTCAAAAAATACATTATCTCTAAACCATTTGATCAATTGGTCTGCTATATTTCGAATTTTATTTTCTATTGGTGACTTAGAGAATCCACGGAATAAGATGATCAAACCAAATAGAATCAATAGTGTAGGGAATAGAAAATCCAATTCTACATTTTGATTTGGAAATAAATAAATGCCTGAAAGAATTGTGCTTAATCCGACTGTCATGAATATCAAACCTTTACCGTATGATAATGGGATTTTAGGATTGGCATTGAGAACAGATTTTTTTGACAGATGCAGAGGTAGGGTAATGAATCCCTCCAATATAGAGAAAATGAGGCATCCAATAACTACAAATGCCATCTCTCTCATTATTTCTAAGCCCTCAACAAAAAACAATACCGAGAATGCCACAATAGTTGTTATTACTGATGAACAGACTGATGGTAAAACCTCCATAGTACCTTCAATTGCTGCTCGTTTGGCGGTCTTTCCTTTTTCAAAATGAGCATAAATATTTTCGGCGATAACGATACCATCATCAACCAGAATTCCGACAACCAGAATCATCCCAAAAAGCGAAATCATATTTATCGTAATTCCGTAAAAACTACCCAGTATAAACATACCTAGAAACGAAAAAGGAATCCCAAATGCTACCCAACTAGATAGTTTAATATTTAAGAAAAGACCTAAAAAAATAAGAACTAAGATTAATCCAGTCAATCCATTTTTTGTCAATAAGTCGATACGTCCTTCAAGCAACTCGTTAAATTCAAAATAAATATCAAACTGAAAGTCTGGGTATGTTTCATTGAATTTTTTTTGATATTCATGGAGTGTGTTTGAGATTTCTTCTATGTCTTGTTCTACGGTTTTTTCAATTTGAAAAGAGACGGCTGGGAATCCATTGAAAGTCGATTCTTGGGAGTCTTCCGAGTATCCCATTTTCACATCAGCGACATCAGCGATATTCAAAATGCTTCCGTCTCGGTTCGTGCGCAATACAATTTGTCCGATTTCCTCTGGAGTCAAAACTCTGTCATTGGATCGTATACTCATATCTTGTAGATTTCCTCTTATAATTCCTGTAGTGATATTGACGTTTTTACTACCGACGGCTAATGCAACCTCTTGAAATGAGGTTTGATATCGAAGAAGATCATTTTCTCTAACATTTATAGTAATTTCCTTTGTAGGAAAACCCATTTGAACGATTTCGGTAATATTTTTTGTATTCAAAAGATCTTGTTCTACTTTACTCGCAAGATTCACCAATTCAAGTTCTGAAACATTTTTTTTCTTAGCTGATATCCCAATAAAGGAAACAACACTTCCCATTCCTCCTGAGGTGAGTCGGTTGATGATTGGTTTTTCTGCACCATTAGGAAATGAATTGATTGAGTTAATAGCGTTTTCGACATCACTCAAGAGTTGATCCATATCAGCATCTTGATAAGCTTTGATGGAAATAGAAGCCATATTCTCGGAGGAAGTTGAATTGATTTCATCAATGGCAGCAATACCTTTTATGGCTTGTTCAACTTTAATGGTGACACCGTCTTCCATTTCTTGAGGAGATGCACCGGGGTAAAACACGGAAACTATAATTGTTTTCGGCTCTAATTCAGGGAAAAATGACTTTTTAGTTTGGGATAATGCAAAAATCCCAAATATGATCACTACCACAATAAAGGCATTCCCCCAGACAGGTCGATTTACAAAGAATGTGATTAGTTTTCTCATTACTGCCTTTCTATACCGATGTATTTTTTGATTTTTTCATTAGGCTTCATATACTCGAGAAGTAAGGTGTCTTGGTTTTCAAGCCCGCTCAAAAATAATGAGTCTTGTTTTGACCCTATGATAGTGATCTTTTTTTGAATAAGCTTATGATTTTTTAGAACATAGACAGCATCTTTTTTAACAGCAGTTGTTGGAACCACACACATTTTTTCAGAAATAAGATTATCGATTTCAGCTGTTACATATTGTCCTGATAGGATGGTCTTGCCAGGATAGTTCTTTATAGAATAAAATATATCAATAGATTGTGTGTTAGAGTTGATCATGTTTGAGGTCCTAATGATTTTTCCACTACCAATGGCTTCGTTTTCGGAATTGTAAAAAATGACACTTCCCTTTTGTTTAAATTTATCAAATAGGCTTGTGGGAATAGGAAGCTTCACCTCCATATCATCCATGTTGGCTACGCGTGCTACGCGTCCCCCTGGATTGATCATTGAACCAGGTTCTAAATATGTATCTACTACATAACCATTGAAGGGAGCTAAAAAAATATATTTTGACATCCGTGCTTCTGAACTTTTAATAGTAAGATATTCGGTCATTACGCCTTTTGTCGTGATAAACATCTTTTCTTTTTCATCTATAATAACCGGGAAAGGAGGTAAAAACTCGGCAGGGCTTATTTGTTTTGCAAACTCATACCACTTATCAAATTCTTCAGGGTAATCTAGTTCAATATCAGGAAGAATAGCGATCATTAAATTACTTAACTGCGCCTTCCGAGCACTAAGTGAGTAATACATCTCTTCAGAATTCACCTTGTACAGAAGGTCATTAAATTTGAAAGTACTTCCCGGCTTCATTTCCAGTGTGCCTTTTTCAAGTCGGCCTTGAACCTCAAAAGCGATATCGAGCTCAGTACGAGGGTATACCTGTCCATAGGAATTGGTGATCAGTGATCGCGACTCGTTTTTTGCAATTTGAATAGCAATGTACTGGGTTGTTTCTTCTCCTTTGGATTCTTTGATTTCAGCTTTCTTATTATACCATACAATAGTATAAACGATTCCGGAGAGTAAAAGAGAAATAGCAAATAGAATGATTTGACTTTTCTTCATTTGAGTTGTATTTATCGTATTCAGCAGTGTAAAAATAATCAAATACTTTTCGGTGCAATAGGATTCAGCCGTTAAGAAGTTGTAAAATAGCTGTATCTTTATATCATAAGCTATCTATGACTTTTGGTCATTCTATAATATGTTCTGAATGAAATACCTTTGTGCTCTTATCTCTATTTTTTCCTTATCGTTTTCATGGGGTCAATTTGAATTCAATTACGTTGACTCAATACCTGTTTTTAAAGGTTCTTCAGAATTGCCTATGCCTTGGGTTGGGGGATTGAATTATGCTCAATTTTCGGATATTGACTATGATTTTGATGGGGACATGGACTTATTGGTTTTTGATAGAAGTAACAATCAATTAAGGATCTTTGAGCATGTTCAAACAGCGGGTGTTTCATCATACAGATATGATGCTAATGGTGCAGGGTGGTTTCCTTCAGAAATGAGATATAGACTATTTGCAATTGATTATAACGGAGATAATAAAAAAGATTTATTTACCTATGGTATTGGTGGATTGAAAGTATATAAAAACTCAGGTAATGGCACTGATGGTTTAAGTTGGGAATTGGCAAAAGAGCTTATTTATTCTGATTATTGGGGTACAGTTTTGAACCTTTATGTAAGTTCCACTGATATTCCTGCTATTGTGGATGTCGATAATGATGGAGATATAGATGTATTGACTTTTCATATTGGAGGTCAATATGTTCAGTATCATAAAAACATGAGTTTTGAAAGATATGGACATTCTGATTCTTTAGAGTTTGAATTGAAAAATGAGTGTTGGGGGAAATTTAGAGAGGATGTTTCGACAAATACCCTATATCTAGATGACGATACGCCTCCATGTGCGGATGGAAATGTTCCTGACCCTGAAATTCAGCCGAATACAGGTTTTATATCTGAAGAGAAGGCCCATGCTGGCTCCTCCATTTTGGCGCTTGATTATGATGGCTCCGGAGTTAAGGATTTGATTATCGGGGATGTGGCATTTACAAATTTAAATCTTCTTCTAAATAGTGGTAGTGAGGTCAATGCCAATTCACCAATGACTTTTATAGATGGATCTTTTCCCTCCAACAGCATTCCGGTCAATTCACAGCTTTTTCCAGCAGCCTTTTTAATTGATGTTGATTTTGATAACATTAAGGATTTGATTGTTACTCCGAATGCCAAAAATGTATCAGAGAACGAGACCAGTGTGATGAAGTATAAAAATACAGGCACCAACTTTAATTGTAATTTTGTCTTTGAAACGAGGTCCTTTCTTCAAGAAGATATGATTGA
>CAJWCX010000085.1 GCA_913031405.1 uncultured Flavobacteriales bacterium
GATCCAGGTCAAGGTTCAGGAAATTATAGAGCGGCTTATGATCTGATTTCTTATTCTGCTCCCAATTTTGAAAATGATGCATCACTTGTTGAGGTACTCAACCCAAGTAATTATGAATATTACTCTAAATTCAATCCTACTTGTTCCAATCCGAGAGTTATTATAAGAAATACAGGTTCAGAGCCATTGACATCATGCACAATTAGATGTTGGATTACTTACGGCAATAATATTGATTTTGAATGGAACGGAAACCTTGGCTTTATGGAAGAGGAAGTAGTTGAGATACCCGTTTCTGATGATTCTTGGTGGGTTGATTTGGAGGGTAACTTGACTTTTACAGCTTCTTTAATTAATGTGAATGGGGTCTCGGGGAATGACGATTATCATCAAAACAGTGTGAAAAAATCCAAATTCGACGCACCAGAAACAGTGGATGGCCCTTTCTTTGTTTGGTTTACTACGAATAATAGAGCTTCTGAGAACTCGTACAGACTTATAGATGCCTCAGGAGAAGTTTTGTTTGAAAGAACGAATCTTCAAAACACGACTCAGTATAAAGATACTTTTGACTTGGCACCAGGTTGTTATTCTTTAATTGTTGATGACAGTGATGATGATGGTTTGTCTTTTTGGTATTCAGCACAGGTCGAAGGAGAAACTGCTGGCTCATTTAGAGTTCGAAAAGTAGGTGGCAGTTACATAGAGATTTTTCCTGGGGATTTTGGAAGCTATCATCGTTTCAATTTTTCAATTGGATTTTCTCTAGGTCAAGAGGAGCTTTCAAATAATGCTGCACTTTCTGTCTTTCCCAATCCAGTGAATCAGGAATTGACTATTGAGATTGAAGGTCAAATTGCCGGTGGGGCGTATTGTGAAATTACAGATTTATCCGGTAGAATTCTCTTTTCACAAGAGATGTCTATGACCTCCTCCTCATTTGCTGAATATTTTGCTGACGTCAGTTCTTATAATAAAGGAACATATCTTGTAAAGGTTTCTACAGACAAGGGAATCTATACTAAAAAATTCATCAAGAACTAAATGTATTTTTTTAGTGTGTGTTGAATCGTTTGGAGATAAGACTTTCCGAATAAAAGTAAATGAACCAATAGTGGATACAGCTGATGTATGTCCTTTCTGTCTTTCCAAGATTTTTCTAGGGGAAAATATTGCTGATAGGCATCTATTGTGGATTCAGAGATACTTCCAAATAATTCAAGCATCGATAGATCCATTTCTCGATGACCATAATAAACCGCAGGATCAATTAAAACTGGATTCGAGGACTCATCATGAATGAGGTTTCCTTGCCAAAGATCTCCGTGAAGAAGTGCTGGTTTCTCCTGAGGAATTAAGTCTTTTAATTTGTGATAAAGTAATTCAAATAGCTGAAGCTCATTTTTATTAAAATGACCTTGGTTATATACCTTATGTACAAGTGGTTCAAGTCGTTGAGAAGTATAAAAATCGAACCATTTTTTCTGTTGTTTATTGATTTGCTCTATCGATCCAATAAAGTTATCGTGATCAAGTCCAAAAGAGTCCGAAGTCATCTGGTGCATTTTGGCGAGGTTTGTACCAAATAGAATTGGGTCAAGATTGACTCCTCTACTCTCTATACATTCCAATATGAGAAAGCTCCAGTTTTCAAATTCACCTGTTCTGTACACCTGTGGAATTCTAAAAGGTGATTCTCTAAGGAGATTTAAGCCCATGATTTCTTTTGAAAACATCAATGGGAACTGGTCAGAATCATTGAGTTTAAGAACTCGATATCCGATGTTTGTTTTGCATTTATAGACCTCATTAATACACCCTCCAGAATATCGAGTATAGGAATGAAGTTCCTCCTTTAATTCATGATGTATAAGATCCCTAAGAATATTCATAACTATAGAGGAATAACCTCGTTTGTTTGCGCGATATGATAGCCATTCAGTAATACATTTTGGTAGGCACTACTGTTTTGATCAAGTAAGGGGTTCGTATGATTCAAGTGAATGAAATACACCTTATTTTTTTCTTTTCGCGATAAGTGATTTAGCTTACTCATAGTTTCAATCACAAAAGGATGTGGTATTTCTGATAAATCTCTATGGCCAATTTCCTCACCGTCATAAAAAGTTCCATCTATGAACACAAAATCAACTTGTTTGACCTCATTGGCGAGATTCGTATTCCATTTTTTCCATTTATCGATGTCAGGAATGAAAAGTGCTTGCCGATTGGGCCCAATAATTTTATAACCTACAGTTTCAGAATATTCATCCCTATGCGGAACATGAAAAGGAACGATTTTAAGTTGTTTGG
This sequence comes from uncultured Flavobacteriales bacterium, assembly GCA_913031405.1. Classification (GTDB taxonomy): domain Bacteria; phylum Bacteroidota; class Bacteroidia; order Flavobacteriales_D; family Crocinitomicaceae; genus UBA952. The sequence goes on from CAJWCX010000085.1 coordinate 2,314, forward strand.
AGAGAAAAACGGTGTCTCTGTGTTCTAAGCCATGTAGTTCTATATTATTATTAGATACCAATTGATCCCATGGTCCATTATTCCTCAAGAATCTATTCATTCTGGGCATCCCAAAGACCTTAGTTTTATGGCTGTTGATCGCTTCCTTGCCCAGATACATGAGTCCTGTATAATGTCCAATGTGGGCATGCGTTAAAAATATAGCATCAGGTAAACTAGCTGAGTCGGAGTAATAATTTAGCTGTTGAATTTGGTCAATGATATCGGGTGTTGCATCAATGAGGTATTTTTTGTTTTGATCCGGATCAATAATGCCTAATGCACTTACTCTCCTTTTAGAAACTTCCAGTTTATCTAGATCCTTACAACAAGATTTGGGACAAGCAATTTGTGGAGAACCTGCATCTTGAACGGTTCCTAGGATGACTAATGCTGTTTCATTTAATATTTGGTATTCAATCTTGGATTCCTGAGTTTCGACTACAACCTTTTTATCTTTCTCGTTACAAGCATAAAACACATGAATTACAGAGATACATAGGATGAATCGATACATATCTGATGATTTAATTAACTATATTTTTCCGTTTTTTATTTCTTCAACCACTTCGGGATTGAGTAGCGTACTAATGTCTCCAAAACTTGCAAAGTCACCTTCTGCTATTTTTCTCAATATTCTTCTCATAATTTTTCCTGATCTTGTTTTGGGTAGACCAGGTGTAAATTGTATTCGATCTAATTTGGCTATTGGTCCAATTTTTTCTGATATGAGTTGATTGATTTCTTTTTTTAATAATTCTTTATTTTCTATGTCTTGTTTCAATGTGACATATCCATATAGCGCATTTCCTTTAACGTCATGTGGAAAACCGACAATAGCTGATTCAGCCACATATTCATGTTCATTTATAGCATCTTCTATTGGAGCAGTGCCTAGATTGTGCCCTGAAACAATAATGACATCGTCTACTCTACCCGTAATTCGGTACATTCCTGAACTATCTCGTTTGGCACCATCTCCGGTAAAGTAATATCCTGGAAAGGCCGTAAAATAGGTTTCCTTATAGCGTTGATGATCCCCCCATATTGTTCTAGCAATAGATGGCCATGCCCTTTTTATACAAAGCTTTCCTACCACATTATTCTCAGAACTTTCATTACCAGATTGGTCCATTAATACGGGTTGAATACCAGGAAGAGGGTTGGTTGCAAAGGTTGGTATTTGAGGAGAAATATGGGGCAGAGGCGAGATTAAAATCCCACCTGTTTCAGTTTGCCACCAGGTATCAACGATGGGGCATTTTTCTTTTCCAATATTTTTGTGATACCATTGCCACGCTTCCTCATTGATTGGCTCACCCACTGTTCCAATGATTTTTAGACTACTTAATTCATATTTGTTGACATAGTCGATTGATTCTTTTGCAAGAGCACGGATAGCAGTAGGTGCTGTATAGAATTGATTGACCTGAAATTTATCTACAATTTCCCAAAATCTTCCGGCATTAGGATAGGAGGGTACCCCCTCGAACATTAGGGTTGTAGCGCCATTCAGTAAAGGGCCGTATACAATATAAGAGTGTCCTGTAATCCAACCAATATCAGCGGTGCACCAATAAACATCCTTCTCTTCGTATGCAAATACGTTATTGAAAGTATAGGCTGTATAAATCATATAACCCCCAGTGGTATGAAGCATCCCTTTGGGTTTACCCGTTGAACCGGAGGTGTATAGAATGAACAAAGGATCCTCCGAATCAAAGGCCTGCGCTTCATGAACTGAGGAGGCTGCCTCAATTAATGGAGTCAAATAGTGATCTCTATTTTTAATCATTTTAATCTCTGTATTTGTGCGTTCAACGACCAAAACATTTTGGACACAAGGACAATCTTTTAAGGCTTCATCAACAATCCCTTTTAGATCAATGGTTTTATTTCCTCTATAGCTTCCGTCAGAGGTGATGACCATTTTACAGGAGGCATCATTTATTCGGGCTGAAAGTGCTCCTGAAGAAAATCCTGCAAAAATAACGGAGTGAATCGCACCTATTCGGGCACAGGCCAATACACAATAGGCCAACTCTGGGATCATAGGCAGGTATATGGCTACTCGATCTCCTTTCTTAATCCCCATTTGAATCAAGACATTAGACATTTTGCAGACATTTTCGTGTAATTGATTGTAAGAGATCTGAAGTGCTTTGTCTGTCGGTAGGTTGGGCTCAAAAATGATTGCCGTTTGATTTCCTTTTTGCTCAAGGTGGCGATCAATACAGTTATAGGTTATGTTAGTTTGTGCTCCATCGAACCATTTAAAACTGGCTTCCTTCATGTCACATTCCATGACCGTGTTCCAAGGTTTGAACCATGTAAAGTTTTGAGCAATATCCTCCCAAAAATCAGAGTTATTTTCGATGGATTTTTTATAGCTTGCTGCGTAGTCTTCTTTGTTTCGGATTTTATAGCTCATAGGAATAAATCATGATGGGTTCTATGTAAAAATAAGGAGTTTCATTAAATTTATTACATTTATTCTCTAATGCATTGTGAAAAAAGGACTTGAGGATATTTCCTCGTTTACAAGAGTAGTTTTGAATCATTACATTCTTTGTTTTTGCTTTGATTTTTTTTACCGTAAATTTGAAATGACTAAACTTTTTAATTTTTCATTCCCATTTTTTTAAAAAAAAACGTTTTATGAAACTCGTTCTTGCCACAATATTCTTCATTTCGATTCATTCTATTTTTGCTCAATCTGATCTAAATTTTGTTTCTCAAACGGATTATTCTAGTCTTCACAACACTGGTTTGAATGACGTGTGGGGATATGTAGACGAGCAGGGTAATGAATATGCTATTGTTGGAACAGAAGATGGTACTTCTATTTTAAATGTTACCGATCCGGTCAATCCTTTTGAGGTTTTTTGGGTGCCAGGTGAAAATAGTATTTGGAGGGACCCATCAGTTTTTAGTGATTATGCATATATTAGTACAGAGGCAGAGGAAGGGCTAACCATCATTGATATGTCTCCTTTACCTGAAAGCAATGTGTTAACGACCACTCTTTTTACGGGAGATGCTGGTGTAAACTTTGAATCTGCTCATAATTGTCATGTTGATGAAGCTGGATACCTTTATGTTTTTGGTGCCAATTATGGAGAAGGAGGAGTACTTATTTACGATGTGAATATCACACCAATGGATCCTACTTTCGTTGGGGCTTTTGATAACTGGTATGTTCATGATGGTGTTGCATTTGGCGATACTTTATACCTGGCTCATGTTAATGATGGATTCTTAAGTATTTTAGATATTGCGGATAGGTCCAATCCCCAATTGTTGGGCACTAAAATTACAGCGTCGTCATTTACGCATAACATTTGGCCATCAGACAACAGAGATTTTGTTTATACAACCGATGAACTTCCAAATGCATATGTAACTGCCTATGATATTACAGATATCAATAATATTATTGAAGTTGATCGGGTACAGAGTTCTCCTGGTGCAAATGTCGTCCCTCATAACACTTTTGTGTTAAATGATTATTTGGTCACAAGCTATTATGCTGATGGTATAACCATTCACGATGCCAGCCG
>CAJWCX010000086.1 GCA_913031405.1 uncultured Flavobacteriales bacterium
AAGTTTGGAGTCATCCATATATTTTGACCCATGCCGAAGAAGCTCCAAAATAGAGAAAAGAAGATAAGGAAGTTAGTCATGTTTGGCTAAGTTACGACGAATTATTAGCATATATAATATATAAACTAGTGATTTCCATATTAGTTGCTTATGTTGAACAAGATGAATCTATGGATTGTTGTCAGTTCGTAGTAATTTCCCTTTCTTTGTAAATCTAAATAACGGAACCATGAAATTCATCTTAACATGTATCCTATTTATAGGGTGTATTCCTTTCAGTCAATCTCAAAAATATTCCCGAGTCAAAGTTTTTGCCAATCAGCAGGAACTTCTGAATCTTTCCAACTTAGGTGTTCCAACGGATCATGGTATCAGGAAAAAGAATACCTTTCTCATCTCAGACTTTTCAGAAAATGAAATTCAAATCATTGCAGATTATGGATTTAGCTATGAGATACAAATTGACGATGTTAAGGCGTTCTATAAAAATAGGTTGAGTAAACCAAATACTGGAGAAGAACTGAAAAATAACGAATGTGATGGAACTTCAGGTGGAGGTTCAGGTGGATTTGATCCGGGAGAGCCCAATAATTTCAATTTGGGATCAATGGGCGGATATTTGACTTATGACGAAATGTTGGATGAACTTGATGCAATGCATGACCAATACCCAAATATCATTACTCAAAAAACACCAATTTCGAATTTTGAAACGTATGAGGGAAGACCGATTTATCATGTACGGATGTCAGACAACCCTAATGTTAACGAATCCGGTGAACCGAATGTCTTGTATTCCGCTATTCATCATGCGAGAGAGCCAATGAGTTTGATGGAAACCATATTCTTTATGTGGTATTTGTTAGAAAATTACGGTTCAGACCCTGAGGCTACTTTTCTTATCGATCATTCACAACTCTTTTTTGTACCCTGCTTAAATCCTGATGGATATATCTATAACGAAATTACAGACCCCAACGGTGGTGGTATGTGGCGAAAGAATAGGAGAGATCATCCTAACAGTAACAATTACGGAGTGGATTTGAATCGCAATTATTCTTATGGCTGGGGGACGACTGGAATAAGTTTTAATACCAATAGCGATGTGTACTGTGGAACAGGTCCTTTTTCTGAGCCAGAGACTCAAGCGCTGAAATGGCTCGCGGAGAATTATGATTTTGAAACTGCCTTCAATGCGCACAGTTATTCTCCTGCGATTTTATTTCCGATAGGAACAACAGATGAGGAATTTGCAGATCACCATGATTACATTCAAGCCTACTCGAATCACATGTGCGAGTTCAATGGATATCCTGCATATAAAAGCTCCGGGCTTTATCCTGCATCTGGAGACTCTGATGATTATTTGTATAAGGTAGATATAGGTGAAGGAGAGAAGGACACTGTATTTGCCCATACGCCCGAGGTGGGAAACTCCTTTTGGCCAGGACAAGGTGATATAGTACCGACTTGTCAGGATATGGTCTTTGCAAATCTTGTTTTGGCTCAGATAGCACACAATTATGTGGTTGTAAAAGATATTGACCCAAGTTCTGTTGCTGCGCTGTCAGGGAATTTCAATCATACTGCTCAAAGGTATGGAAGACAATCAGGGAATGTAACAGTCTCGATAGAGCCACTAAACAATATTGCTTCTGTAGGGAATCCCATTGTATATAATTTAAACCAGCTTGAAACACAAAATGGTTCTTTTTCATATGTCTTGAATTCGACAATTCAATTTGGAGATGTCATCAAATATATCTTAAAAACGGACAATGGCTTATGGATCAAAAGAGACACCATAATCAAAACATATGGTTCTATTACTTTACAGGCATATGATGATGCCAGCAACACGAACAATTGGTCGGGTAATTGGTATACTACAAATGCCACCTACGTATCCCCTAATCGATCTTTTACGGATTCGCCTAATGGGAATTACAGCAACAATTCAACGAAAAATTTTACTTATGATTTCGATATAGATTTAACAGATGCGATTTCAGCTATGGTATCATTTTATGCTAAATGGGATATTGAAGCTGATTATGATTATGTTCAATTTCAGGTTTCTACCAATGACGGAAATTCTTGGATTGGCCAATGTGGAAATTATACGGTTCCGGGAACAGATGATAATGGTAGTGTGCAACCAGATGGAGAACCAGTTTATGAAGGTACATTTTCAGATTGGGTGCTCGAAGAAATCTCATTGAGTGATTATTTGGGAGAAACTATAAAAGTAAGATTCAGATTACAGTCGGATGGTGGGGTTCGAGAAGATGGTTTTTATTTTGATGATTTTAAAATATTTTACAACGAGGCACCTCTTGGTACTCCTCCAATAGCGTCTTTTACGCCTTCTACATTTGAGTCTTGTGAGGGGGAATCCATAGACTTTACAGATTTTTCAACTGAGCAACCTACCAACTGGGCTTGGGATTTTGGTGATGGAAATACTTCTTCTTTTCAAAATCCATCTCACATATTTACAACTCCTGGAGTTTATGTAATTACCCTTGAAGTTACAAATCAGTTTGGATCAAACTCAACGGTCCAGACTGTTGTCATCAATGAAAATCCGACAGTTGAAATCCAAACGAGCGATTTAGATAACCAATTGTGTCTTAATGAATCTTCAATTCAGCTTATAGGTTCACCTTCAGGTGTTGACTTTTCCGGGCCAGGTGTTAACGGAACCATCTTTAATCCTACTGCAGCTGGAGTGGGTGTTCACCTTATTCAAGGTGCGTATACAGATGCGAATGGATGTACAGGAATTGCAACGGTAGAAATTACAGTGGAAGACTGTGCATCTATTACTGATTTGTCATATTTTGGTGTTCATTTGTATCCAAACCCTAATAACGGTCGATTTATGATCGAAGGCTTAAACAAGGGTTCAGTTTATCAGGTTTTTGATATGAATGGTCGAATATTAAGCTCTGGGGAGGTTGTCAGTTCTATGCAAGAAATTGATTTAAATTTGACTTCTGAAGGAGTGTATTATATTCAATCCGAAATAGACGGACATGTCTCTCGATTGCGTTTTATGGTGCTCAAATAATTGATCATACATTACCTTCAACAAACGAGTCATTTAGAGCTATAAAAAAAGATTAAACCCTCGAATGCCAGTAAGCCAATGCAATAAACAAGGCTTGAAAAGGTAATCGAACAACTGCAGCAGTTTGACTGATGTCAATAGCTTGTTGGGCTGCTTCGTTTTGTGCCAAATAGATGTTGGCTGGAAAGACGGCTATCAATAGCGCAATAAGTCCCCATCCTGCAATCCATCTTGATTTTTTAAAGAAAAGCATTCCTCCAAGAAGTATTTCGAAAACACCACTTATGTATACGGCCTCTGTATGCATAGGAAGGTAATCAGGCATAATAGCTAGAAAGAAATCAGGATCAACAAAATGACGAATACCGACATAAATGTAGGCCGCTCCCATGAAATAAATTGTAATTTTTTTAAAAAGACTCATTGCAGAATAAAGGTCTCATTTTTTTCTTAATCTACCTTCATATTCATTCTTTCAATTTAAAGGACTCGGATTCGAACTTTTTTCTTTTTGAGTCTTTCGTTGTTGAGCTTTTGACAAATAGATTGAGCTTTATTTCTAGAGACGGCTACAAAGGCACAATCGGTCTTTAGTTCAATAATTCCTAGCTCTTTTCTTTCAAGCTGTCCCTTTTTTATAAAGAGTCCAACAATATCCCCTTTTGAGATTTTATCTCGGCGTCCTCCGGATATGAATAAGGTAGTATATTTATTTTTAGGAATCTTTGAGCCCTCTTTAATCTCTATCTCTTTTAGTCCTCGCGAATATTCCGCCTTGCGGTCATTTTTTCCTTGAATACACAGAGCTATTCCGCCTTTATTCATTCGAGCAGTGCGCCCATTTCTATGAGTGAATTCCTCTTCTCGATGGGGCATTTCATAGTGGATAATATAATCCAATCCAGGAATGTCTATTCCTCTTGCTGCAAGGTCAGTAGCCAATAGCGTCCGTTGACTCGCGTTTCTGAATTGAATTAAACTTCTTTCTCTGTCTACTTGTTCCATTCCACCAAAAAAGCTTGTGTGTTCAACGTTATTTTCATGTAAAAAGTCCGATACACCATCAAGGGTATCTTTGAAATTACAGAAAATAATACCCCTTTTATCCCCAAGATACTCTAAAATATTCAGCAAGGTGTTAAGTGTATTTACAGGTGCATAAACCCATGAAATATCTAGCCTTTTGGCCTTCGCTTTTAAAAAGTCTAATTTGACGGGATTCATGAATTTCATGAATTCAGGAATGTCTTGCTTAAAAGTAGCAGATGTCAATACTTTTCGTTCTAAAGAGGTTAAGGCCCAAACAATTTCTTTCATTTCTTTTTCAAAACCGATCTCTAGTGATTTATCAAATTCATCAATGACTAGGTTTTTTATTCCTGTTAGAGTTATACGGTTTCTTCTTATATGGTCTGCCACTCTCCCTGGAGTTCCAACTAATATTGTTGGGGCATGCGTAAGCTCTATTTTCTCCTTGGAGCCCGATCGGCCTCCATAAACAGTATTTATTTTGTATCCAGTTCCCATATCACGAACCACTTGCTCAATTTGAATAGCAAGTTCTCTAGTAGGTACTAATATGAGTAATTGAGTTTGAGTTGACTTTGGATCAAGTCGTTCAAGAAGTGGTAATAAGAATGCCAGTGTTTTCCCAGTTCCTGTTGGCGATAATAACAGAACCTCTGAGCTTTTTTCTATGGTTAATTGAGCTCTTTTTTGCATTTCATTGAGCTGCTGAATGCCCATTTTTTGCAAAATTTGTGATTGATTTTTAATTGAATTATTCATGATAAATGTTGATCTTGTAAAAGATCAATTTAAGTAAATGAAAAGTGCCGTTAACGGCACTTTTCAAGAAGTCGGGATGAGTGGATTCGAACCACCGATCTCGCGCCCCCCAGACGCGCACTTTAACCGGACTAAGCTACATCCCGAATTGGACCGTAAAAATATGAATTTGTTCTAAACTATCGTATAATTCAAATGTTTCTTATTTGTAGCTTTGTATGGTGAAAACAATAAATTCATGGATTGGCGCAATGCGTCTAAGAACACTGCCTCTTTCTCTGTCAGGTATCATAGTCGGTTCAGCATTGGCATACTTCTATGGAGTTTGGGACACTCCAGTTTTCAGTATGGCTATTTCAACGACCATCTTATTTCAAGTTTTGTCTAATTTGGCCAATGATCTAGGGGACAGTCAAAAAGGAACCGATAATGACCAAAGATTAGGACCCAATCGAGCCGTCCAATCTGGAACTATTTCACTTTCACAAATGAAAATTGCTGTTGCCGTTGTTTCATTACTTTCTTTATTGTCTGCGTCATTTCTGGTTTTTTTGAGCTCGGAATTTTTGAGTCCAAAAGCGATTTGGGTTTATTTTGGCTTGGCAATTATTTCAATTGTAGCAGCTATAACTTATACTGTTGGTAAATCTGCTTATGGGTATTTTGGATTAGGCGACCTGATGGTTTTTTTGTTTTTTGGAATCTTGAGTGTAATAGGCGTCTTTGGCTTGTATGGAGAGTCTTTCAAGGAGATTCTTGTTTTTCCTGCATTCACTATAGGATTGTGGAGTGCAGCCGTACTCAATTTGAATAATATGAGAGATATTGATAATGATCGGGATTCAAAAAAAAGAACTTTGGTTGTTTTTATGGGTGCAACAAATGCAAGATATTATCATTCGTTCCTCATTCTTTTTGGATTCTTTTCATGGTTCTTTTTCATAGTTAAGCTTTTTATTTCTGCACAGAATGGTTTTGTATTTATTGCATTGATTCCTTCCTTTTGGATTTTTATACATCTTCGAGGGGT
>CAJWCX010000087.1 GCA_913031405.1 uncultured Flavobacteriales bacterium
CATAATTACTTCCACATCAGGATTAATCAAATAATGAAATGCCGTGGATGCCTTAAGATTTTTTGTATCATAATCAACAATATCTTTTTCCCAATAACCCGTTCTATGCCAACGACCCAAACCAGGCGTTTGCCATATGGCTTGGTTATCCAAAGCATTATTTATGTTTGGGGAAAGATTTTCATCGCCATAACGATTAACTGCATCGTATCCGCCGGGATTATTCTCATCAGTATCAACATCTTCTACAGTATTGGTATTATTGGCTTCCCAATCATTCGCAGATAGATATGAGAAATTAATCTTAAAGGCAAACTTATCTTCTCCATTTTTATTCTGAAAAGCTTTGGCATAACGAAAGGCATATTCATTAAGCAAACGCTCACCACCTTTGACACTTGCACTGAACCCTTGAAATTTGAATGGGCTTTTTGTGTACATACTGATTACTCCATTAAATGCATTGGGCCCATAAAAGGCAGAGCTTGCTCCCGAAATTACCTCGACTTTCATTAAGTCGAGTTCTGATGCTCCCAAAAAATTACCTAGAGCAAAATTTAGCCCGGGAGAAGCATTATCTACACCATCGATGATTTGCAATGTTCTCACAGGTGAAGTACTATTAAAACCTCTGGTGTTGACGACTTTGAAACCCAAACTTGCAGAGGTCAAATCAACCCCTTTCATGTGACTTAAACCTTCATAGAAATCTGTTGAAGGTGTTTCTTTAATATCATTTAAAGACATCGTTTCAATCGACAAGGCGGATTCTTTTTCTTTATCACTCGCAAAGCTCCTGACATTTACCTCTTGTAAATTCAGCGTATTATCGGTCTTAATTCTAATAATAACAAGTTCCTCAACCGAACTTACTGTAGTCTCCACATCAACATATCCTAAATATGAGCTGATCAATACGACAGGTAATTCTCCTTGTAGCGTAATAGAAAAAGAGCCATTTTCATCAGTAAATGACCCAGCATTCATTCCTTTCACCTTAATTTTAGCACCATCTATAGGCTTGCTGTTATAGTCATCTATAACGGTTCCCAAAATTTCAATTTGAGCTGATAAGCCCAGTGTTATGAAAAAGAAAAAAAGACAAAGGCCTTTTTTGATAAAAGATGTCATATCCATTACTTCTATTAGAGACTTGATAAATATAAGCAATATTGACACAGCATTCCCAATATAGGAGTCGATCAAAAATAAAAAAAAGGAGACCCTTTAATGACTCCCTTTTTATGTATGTGTTTTATCTTTTGAAAAAAACCTCGATTCTTTTTCCTTTTAAATCAAAATGTCCTTTCAATATAAATATCATCATGGATTAATTTTTATTGTTGAGCTATTGATATTAATTACTGAGCATTTATTTCTTCAGCCGTATTTAATTTTCCTTTATTAAGGATTAAGAAAAATATAAAACCGATAATAATTCCATATAGCAGGTTAATGAAGCATATTGCTGCGATTGTAACGAGGAAGGTTGAAAAATGAACTTTTCCGGCAGCCTTCATTTTTTTGAATACTTCCGGGCGTGCTAATTTATAACCAACTACAAATAAAATTGCTGCTAAAGTTCCCATTGGAATCATCTTCAATATAGAAGGAATTAGTAACACCGTAAACAAAAGTAAAAATCCATGAATAATAGCTGACATTTTTGTTTTACCCCCAGATTGAGCATTAGCTGAGCTTCGAACAATTACTTGTGTTACCGGCAACCCCCCAATTAAACCTGAAATTATGTTACCAACCCCTTGGGCCTTTAATTCTCTATTTGTCGGAGTATCTCTTTTGAAAGGATCTTGCTTATCAGAAGCCTCAACGCACAATAGCGTTTCTAAACTCGCCACCAAAGCGATTACAATTGCCGTTATATAAACCTGTGGTTCAGAAATAGCTCTTGAAAAATTTGGAAAGGTCAACTTAGCAGAAAAATCAGATAAAGACTCCACCACAGGGATATCAACTAAATGTTTACCTATTAAAGCCATTTCTCCATTACCATATCCTACATTAATTAAAACCCCTGCAATTACTGCTAATAAAGGTCCAGGTATTAGTGACAATACTTTGTTTTTTGTAATAAGCTTTGTTTGCCAAAATAATAATATTGCTAACGATACGAATGTAATGATTAGCACTCCCGGGGTAAAATGATTTATAGCATTATTAAACATATTCGCTGTACCATTTATAAAGTCAGCAAACCATGTCGACAAAAAATTACCATTTTCAGAAGCCATCATTTCCACTTCTTTAAGGTTTTTATCATATCCAAAAGCATGAGAAATCTGTTTAAAGAAAATTAAGATCCCGATTGCGGCAAGCATCCCTTGAATGACTGATGAAGGGAAATATTGCGCAATGACTCCTGCCTTCAAAAAACCAGCAATTAATTGAATAAGACCTCCTAGAACCACTGCAACCAAGAAAATTTCAAACCCATTTTCTATTCCTCCAAAACCCTCTATAGCAGCATACACAATGGTAGCTAAACCTGCAGCTGGACCACTCACACCTAAAGGCGAGCCACTTAAAGTTCCTACAATAATACCTCCGATGATACCAGCAATTAAACCTGAAATAGGAGGGGCACCAGAAGCAATAGCAATCCCTAAACATAATGGGAGAGCTACTAAAAACACGACAATACTGGCAGGAATGTCTTTTTTAAAGTTTTTAAAGGGACTGAAATTATTATTTGAATTCATTTTTTTAATATTTTAATTCTCTCTTCGAATCATTGATCTGCAAAGAGAATTTATTGATGTAGAGAAATACCCTACGAAAAGTTGTTTTTATTGATCCGTTGATTAGAGTTTCAAGAAGACTTAGTCTTGGTTTTAGTATAAAACTTCAGGCGGAGAAAAAGGTTCTTTAATTTTAATTGTACTATGGAATGACAGGTATTTGTAATGATTAGACTTATCATCTCTATAAATTCCCGAAGCCACTATGTCCTCTGCGCAGTCAACCTCACTGTCAACCTCGCGCTCCTCCTCATTTTCTTCGTTATCCTCATTTTCCTCACTGTCATCATTTTCATAATCAATCAAATCTTCTTCATCAGACGATGGTTCAGAATCATTCCAATCACTACTTGAATGCTGAATGGACTGAATTGAAAAAATTTGTATTGTTGCTGAATGATAAAAAGTCACTTGAAATACAAACAACAAGAGGTAAGCAACCGATTGATATTTTAAAATAGAAACTTTCAAGTCATTCTTTAGATTTCCCAAAGATAGTAAAATCAGGAAATCACATCAAGTTCTTTACCAACGTTTATAAAGGCTGCTATGGCTTTATCCAACTCCTCAATGGAATGAGCCGCAGAAATTTGTGTTCGAATACGAGCCGCACCTTTAGCCACAACTGGATAGAAAAATCCAATAGCATATATCCCTTCTTCTAATAAACGATCCGCAAATTTTTGAGAAAGAGCGGCATCATAAAGCATGATAGGAACAATTGGCGAGTCTCCTTTTTTGATATCAAAACCGGCAGCACGAATTTTTTCTTTAAAGTATCTCGTATTATCTTCTAATTTATCTCTTAAGTCTGTAGAAGTGCTCAGAAGGTCAAATACTTTTAGTGAAGCCCCCACGATGGAAGGCGCCAAAGAATTTGAAAACAGATAAGGTCGAGACTTCTGACGAAGCATTTCAATAATCTCTTTCTTTCCCGTTGTATAACCGCCCATGGCTCCTCCAAGGGCTTTCCCGAGAGTTCCTGTAATGATATCAACACGATCTAAAACTCCACAATATTCAGGAACACCTCGTCCTGTTTTTCCAATAAATCCAGCAGAATGACACTCATCAGTCATTACCAATGCATCATATTTATCTGCTAAATCACAAATTTGATCCATTTTTGCAATATCTCCATCCATAGAGAATACCCCGTCAGTTACAATGATTCTAAAACGCTGATTCTGAGCTTCAATAAGCTGTTTTTCCAGGTCTTCCATATCCGAATGTTTGTATCTATATCGCTGAGCCTTACACAAACGAACTCCATCGATAATAGATGCATGGTTCAATTCATCCGAAATGATGGCATCTTCGGCCGTAAATAAAGGCTCAAACAAGCCTCCATTAGCATCAAATGCAGCAGCGTATAAGATTGTATCCTCAGTGCCATAGAAGTTTGCGATTTTTTCTTCTAGATTCTTATGTATGTCTTGTGTTCCACAAATAAAACGAACTGATGACATTCCATAGCCATGAGAATCTAAAGCATCCTTTGAAGCTTGAATCACATCGGGATGAGATGACAGTCCCAAATAATTATTGGCACACATGATCACTACATCATCTCCAGTATCCACTGAAACATTTGCTCCTTGAGGAGTTGTAATGATTCGCTCACGCTTTAAAAGACCATTATTCTCAATCTGTGTGAGCTCTGATTGTAGGTGATTTTTTAACTTTCCGTACATAATTCTATTTTTTTCTAAATTTTTTAATCTTATTCGTGAGTAGATTGAAAAGAAGCTGAGCATCCTTTTTGTTCAGTTTTCTCCCAAATTTTTTCACTTTACCAAAATATATGAAACTGAAACGCTCACCTCCATTAATCCAAGGAGATGACTCCCAGGCGGATTGTAATGAACGGTCTGCAGGCACTTCAAACTGCATGTCTTTGATATTATCAAAAAGATAAGGGATTGATTTTCCGTATGTCAAAAATGACTTTTTGATGTGCAACGCATCTGAATCAATCTTAATCAACTCCTTTCCATATAGGATCCAAAAAAAAGATTTCGAAATTCGAATTGCATAATACAACCAAAAGACAAGAAAGATGTATAAAATAATTCGTTCTTGTTCGGTTAATACCAGAACGAATATGGACCAAACAACTACAAATCCAATCGCATACCACATGGCTAACCATGCTCCCATCAATATATTCGTAAGTATGTGTTTATCTGGAGTAATCACAACGGTTGTCCGCTTTGGTTGGTCTTCGAAAGTGATTCTGTCTCCGATGGTTTTCATATGACAAAAATAAAAAACCCTCAAGAAATCTTAAGGGTTTTATTTAGAATATAATAATACGATTAGTAGTTCCACACATCGTGTTCCCACATTCGAATCTCACCTTTAATTTTTTCAGCCTCTCTCAGGGCATCAACACCAAAACGATAGTCCTCTATCTCACGGTCAAATTTATCTGAAGTCCTATAAATTTGTGAGCTAAACTTGCGCTTCCAAAACAGATCGTCAAATGACATCCATTGAGCGTCTGAAGTATTATTATAAGTATAATAATTCACAATCACATTCCGAAGCTCTGGAAAATACAACCAAAACATCTCTTTTTCTTCAGTTAAACCTTTAAATTCTTCATAACCTCTTGCATCACTGGCAGATGCAATAACCTCTTTACCATTCAAATAAACAATCATTGGTCCTAGCTGATATTCTTCAGGGGTATCCGGTTTTGAATATTTGAATTTAGAAACAGGAGCAATAGCAATTATTCTCTTGTCAAGCATTGATCTTTCCTTATCGAAAAACCAATCTTCTTTGATATTATAAGCAACAATTCCTTGAGATGATTGATAAACAATCGGAGCAGGCTTTTCCAATACATTTCCTGGTGTTGCCTCATCCCAGTACTTTTTAATTTCATCAATGTTGTCTCTAATTAACTGAGTCGAATATTCGCCTTCTAGCGAGTCAATCCAATCTGTGTAAGAAAGATTTGATTTTCTTAAGGTCATTTCGTTACCATCATAATCAGAGTACCCATATGGCTGAGCACTTCCCGCAGAAGCTGTTATTCTATCTATTCTTTTCTTATAATCATCATTGATAAAATACTCATCGCTGG
>CAJWCX010000088.1 GCA_913031405.1 uncultured Flavobacteriales bacterium
TTTTCTTTTATTTCCTGCTGCCTTTAAGCAGTCTTGCCGATCATATCATTGGAGGAGACATTTATTATGATGATTTAGGTGGAGGAAATTATAAGTTTTACATCACTATTTATCGCGATTGTAATGCAGAAGGTGCATGGTTCGACGATCCATTAAAACTTACTGTATACAACAATGGGTCTTTGGTTGTGAATGTGAATGTTCCTTTTCCAGGATACATTACGGTTCCTGTTGACTTTGATAATCCATGCGCGACTGCACCTTCGAATGTTTGTGTACAAAGGGCTATTTATGAAACCACACTTCAGTTGCCACCTATAGTTGGTGGTTATACGATTTCTTATCAGCGTTGTTGTCGAGGTCCTAATGTGGACAATATTGTTAATCCAGATGATACGGGATTAACACTGACTACTAAAATCCCTGGATTAGAAACAGGTAATTCAAACAATAGCAGTCCGAGGTTCATCAACTATCCACCTATCTTGTTATGTGTGGGAGAAGAGTTATCGATTGATCATTCAGCGATTGATCCTGATGGCGATCAGTTGGTTTATTCTTTGGTGTCTCCATATGTTGGTGGAAGCTCATTTGATCCTGCACCTAATCAAGCACCGCCACCACCATATTTCCCAGTGCAATGGATGGGAGGTTTTAATGCCGAAAACCCGTTGGGACCTGGTTCCAGTAGTACAATTGAACCAGATGGAATGCTAACGGTTTCTCCCAATATTATTGGCTTATTTGTATTTGGCGTTCGTGTTCAGGAATATAGAGGCGGTGAACTCATAGGTGAGACCATAAGAGATTTTCTCTTCAAGGTTTTCGATTGTAACATCACGATGCAAGCTATTCTTCCTGAACAAGAAGAATTATCGACTTTCGTTTCTTATTGTCAGGGGCTCACCGTGGAATTTGAAAACAACTCATATGGCGGGACAAATTATGAATGGGATTTTGGTGTTTCGGGAATAAATACAGATGTAAGTTCCCTTGAATCCCCTATTTATACCTATCCTGAACCCGGAGAATATGTGGCTCAATTGATTGTAAATCCAGGATGGGATTGTACGGATACTGCTTATATGAGTATAGTCATTAACAACCCTTTCTCTCTCTCTTGGGAGGCTGAGGATTCTCTTTGCATTACAGGAAATAGTTTTGTTTTTGACGGTATTACGAGTAATGAAAATGCCAGTTTTGAATGGATTTTAGATGGTGACGCTTCTATTACGAGTTGGGATGGATTGGACATTCCAGACATTTCGTTTTCAAGCGCTGGTTATCATACAGTCATCATTACAGGCGATGATGGGGAGTGCGAAAATTCTTTTGAGGATTCTATTTATGTAGTGGAGGTACCCAGTGTAGAGGCTATAGTACCGGAGAATGTCGAATGTGTGGGCTTTACAATAGATTTTGAAGGGGTATATGCAAATGTCAATACTATACAATGGGATTTTGGCGATGAAGGATCGGGTGATTTAAGTAACCTAATGGCTCCATCGTATACCTATTCTTCAGCTGGGATTTATACGGTTCAGTTAATTGGTTCTTCTGTACAAAACTGTTCTGATACTTCCCTTATTGAGATAGAGGTAAAAGAGAAAATAATACTAGATATGGAGCACAACGATTCCTTGTGTATAACCGATGGATTATTTGATTTTGAGGCAATTGTTGAAGGACCCCCTGGGACCCTTTATGAATGGTATTTTGGCCCCAATGCATCTGTTAGCAATTCAACAGATTTGGTTGTTTCAGGCATTCAGTTTAATCAGCCAGGTATTCAGGAGGTTAAATTAACAGGTAGTCATGAAAGTTGTATCGATTCATTGATTGAACCCATATACGTTTATGCTGAACCTATCATTGACTTTTCCTATTTTGATGGTCTGCAATGTGCACCCGTTCAGGCTCAATTTATTAATTTGAGCACAGTTGATGGCTCGGCTCTTTATCAGTGGGATTTTGGAGATGGAACAAGTTCAGCTAATGAGAATCCCTCGCATGTATATTCTGAGGTTGGGAATTACAGTGTTGGTCTTACACTAATTTCTTTGGAGGGATGCAAAGATACCTTGTATTTAATGAAGCAGGATCTTTTCACTGTTTATCCCTCCCCTACAGCAGGTTTTCTTTTAAATCCAAGTCAAATTGATGTTTGTGAAAATGAAGTTGAATTTATAGATCAATCGATGGGTGCAACAGATTATTTTTACTTCTTCGACCAAAATCAATTCACAAGCTCCGAGGCCAACTTCACTCATCAATATCTGAATTCGGGTTCAGATTATCCGATACAGGTGGTTTACAATGAGTATGGATGCAGTGATTCTCTGCGTTTAGAATTATTTGTTGAGCCTTTTGCAATTTATGCTCCTAATACCTTTATACCTGATGGTGATGGCTCTAATGATGTTTTTAAAGCTGTTACGGGTTTCGAAATATTGGAATGGGAAATGGTCATTTACAACAAGTGGGGAGAAGAGGTCTCTCGTTCGATTAAATTCGATGAAGGTTGGGACGGAACATTTAAAAACGGACTTGTTCAAGATGGTGTTTACGTGTATGTGATTAAGTATAAGAGTTGTGCTAATCCTTATGATACGCGAATGAAAACTGGATTTATAAACTTAATTCGATAAAGTTTTTTTCTTTAATTCGAAATTCCTACCCAAATAAACCCTTCTCACCTGTTCATCTGCGGCAAGCTCTTCGGCTGTTCCTGACTTTAAAATGCTTCCCTCGAACAGCAAATAGGCTCTATCCGTTATGGAAAGTGTTTCCTGTACATTGTGATCTGTTATTAGGATGCCGATGTTTTTTCTCTTTAAATCAGAAACAATGCCTTGTATGTCTTCAACAGCTATAGGGTCTACACCTGCAAAAGGTTCATCAAGAAGAACAAATTGAGGGTCAGTTGCTAATGCTCTTGCAATTTCCGTTCGTCTTTTTTCTCCACCACTAAGTCGATTTCCAAGAGTTTTACGAAATTCATTGAGATTGAATTCCTCTAGGAGCTCTTCAAGTCGATGTTTTCTTTCTGACTTACTTTTTGAAGTCATTTCTAATATCGCCATGATGTTGTCTTCAACACTCAGTTTTCGAAATACTGAAATTTCTTGAGGAAGGTATCCAAGTCCCATTTGAGCCCTTTTGTACATAGGTAATTTAGTGATTTCAGTGTCGTTAAGATAAACTTTTCCATTTTCCGGTTGCACAAGACCAACAATCATATAAAATGAGGTGGTTTTACCGGCTCCATTTGGTCCCAATAAACCCACTATTTCCCCTTGATTAAGCTCTATAGAAACATCTTTGACAACTTGTTTGCCCTTGTAGCTCTTATATATGTTTTGGGTGTATAATTTCACGCGTCCAAGTTACTAAAAATTAAGAGCAAGTCTTGCTCGAACACCTAAAGGATGGGCTCCAGGTGGGTTGTGAGTCATTCTCCAAACCAGATCGACTCGAATAAATTTAAAGATGTTTTCAATTCCCACAGTACTTTCTATGTAAGGAATATTGTTAAAAGACCTTATAAAAGATGGATATATCATTGAAGATTGGTGCCTTGAGCTTAATCTTCCGTAGGCCATTTTCGAGGAGCTAACGAGTCTCAAATTCAACTTTTTAATCAATGGAATCTTATTAAATAGAAATCCATCCCAGTGGTTTTCAATGAAGGCCTCCATATATTGGTCTGATACAAACTCTAAGAAATTGAGCTTATTGAATGCTGAGGTCATCAACCATAAGGACTGATTGCCTGGATGTGCATTCAGTAGGGGATAGGCAGCATTCCCAAATATATAACCAGTTTTTGCTCCATAAAAGAATCGACCAAATATCCCCAATTGGGTTTTATGTTCAAGTTGGATTTCGATTTTTTGATAGTTGTATTGGCTACCCATAATGCCTTTAAATCCAAAAATCCCTTGTATGGATAAAACAGGAAATTTTGAACGTAGACTTTTTCGATCAAAGGCTCCAGAAATAAATTCTTCGTTTCTCGACCATCTCAATCTTGCCGTAAGCTCACTGGTTTTAATTTTGGAAATGGTGTCAAACTGACCGCTTTCAGGGTTGATTCTAAGGTAATTTGCAATTCCCAATGGTTGGTACTCTTTCCACTCTGCACCAACAAAGACCACAAAATCTTTTTTAATGTCCTTTTCTATATTGCCTCCAATTCTTTTGACAAAAGTAAGTTTGTCAAATGGGGCAGTGCTGAGAACGGTGGCGAAGGTATTACCCATAGAAACGGCATATGGTGAAACTCCTATTTGTTCAATGTCATAGTTGTAAAACAAGGTAAGCAAATTTCTTTTTTTCTTTGACATGTTGCATCTGATCGTGGCGCCATATTTGAATTCGCGATCTCCGAATCCGTACGCTCCTTTAATTCCAAATTCAATTCTTTTGGAGAAATTGTTCGAGGTCCTAAGAGAAACAGCAGTTCTAAATCGCTCAACTGGATTCACACTGAATATGGAGTATAAATCTCCAATTTCGATAATGCCCATAGGGTGATAACCTGTAGCAGCGAGGTAAGTGAGGTTTTTGAGCCTTTTGAAATAAGGGGTTTGGTTCAATGAATCAATCATTTGACCTATTCCTTTTTCTTGTTGGTTGAGTGGAACGTGTCGAAGACCAATCCATTCTTCTTCTGTTTTATCGTTCGCTCCTTCCATGATTTCAACCGTGTTATCCGTGTTGTAAAACTTTGCTTTTTTACGATCATTAATTTTAAAGTCGCTTCTTCTACTATACTTACGGGCATAAAAACCATAGACTTTAGATTTTTTGGTAAGCTTGATGTCCGCTATAAAGCGCTCCTGATTAAGCATCCACGTATTTTCTACTTGATCGAAATCATGTCTAAAATAGAAGTCCTTAACAAAGTTTAGATTGGCATTTGGTGAAACGTTTGCTTCAATACGTTTTACTGCAAACGAGGTGTCATGGATCCATAGGTTTCCACTAAATGAGAGATCTCTATCTCTCTTTGGAACAAAACGAAGCATATAACACCAATCATTATCTATAAAAGCAGAATCTTCCAAATAATATTTATAATGAGTTTGGCAGTTATTCGATAAGGGACTGTTGAATGATTTTCCAAAAATGGTATAGATATTATCATAGATATTTAGCTCTAGGTACATATCTCCCAAAAATTGATTGACCTGCAAGTTCTCAACCCCAGTAGTTCTTGTAGCCTTTATGATTTCACGTCGTATTTTCGGTGTACTCCTGTAATAAAAACGGGAAACAGTTTCACTTAAGATCAGGGGTAAAAATCTATTCCCCTTTTCTGTCGTATCAAGATAATCATAGATCAAATCAAGTTTTTGGACTGGCTTTTTAGCGATAAAATCTTCTTCTATGTTGTTTAAATCAAACTGAATTTTATTGTAAAGGTCGTATTCATAGGCATCAAGTTTGGATCTGTTGTTCTTTTCTTTGTTGGCAATGACTTTGCGAAGAAGTATTGTTGAAGGTAGCTCTCCAGGAGCCTTTATGGTAATTTCTTTGAAATCCATAAAGAGACTTTTCAATTGAAAATCAATATTTATTTCAATATCCACGGAATGTGATGATTGGGCTAAAGAAATCACTTGGTATTTTATTGTGTATCCCGTATATGAGACAATGATTGAGTCATAATCATGTCTCTGAGAATATTTAATTCGATAATTTCCTGAGGAATCAGCTAGTGCAGCATTTTTTGATTTTGCGAATTGAATCTTTGCAAAAGGCAAGGGAAGTCCTGTTTTATAATCTGATACTTTCCCGTAAATCAAAACATCTTGGCCAAAGAGACAATGGATCAAACCACAAAAA
>CAJWCX010000089.1 GCA_913031405.1 uncultured Flavobacteriales bacterium
TCTATGGTGGGGACAGGAACAATGACTACGAATGTTCCTTCGGATGCAGGAGTTATCAATATCAAGGGCTCAAAAAAGGGCTTGGCAATGTCAGTAGATTGCAATTCTAGATATGTCAATGCAGATCCTGAAGTAGGGACAATGATTGCTGTATCAGAAGCTGCTCGAAATATTGCCTGTTCGGGTGGCGACCCTAGTGCGATCACAAACTGTTTGAATTTTGGTAATCCATATAATCCAGAGTCTTATTGGCAATTTGTAGGTGCCATCAAAGGAATGTCTGCAGCCTGTTTGAAGTTTGAAACACCTGTAACAGGCGGTAATGTTTCTTTTTACAATCAGTCCGTTAAAGATGGGGTTGAGATACCTGTATTTCCTACTCCAACAATAGGTATGATTGGAATACTTGAAGATAAAAACAAGGTCATGTCTCTTGATTTTAAGTCAAAAGGGGATTTGATATTCCTTATTGGCGAGTATCGTGAAGATATCTCTTGTTCAGAATATTTGTATACTTATCACGGGGTGAAGGAATCACCTGCTCCGTATTTTGATTTGGATCAAGAATTTAAAATGCAAAACACGGTTAAAGACCTGATTAAAAAGGAATTGGTTAATGCAGCACATGATGTTGCTGACGGAGGACTTTATGTAACTTTGGTAGAAATGTCTTTAAATCGTAATTTAGGGTTTGATATCGTTACAGATTCTGAAATAAGAGAAGATGCATTTTTGTTCGGGGAAGGACAAGGTAGAGTAGTTGTTACTGTATCTGAAGATATGGAAGATGAGTTCTTAGAACACATGATAGCCTCC
Organism: uncultured Flavobacteriales bacterium; assembly: GCA_913031405.1. Classification (GTDB taxonomy): domain Bacteria; phylum Bacteroidota; class Bacteroidia; order Flavobacteriales_D; family Crocinitomicaceae; genus UBA952. Next base: position 817 of record CAJWCX010000089.1, read on the forward strand.
AAAGTAAATTTCACATTATTGGGCCATGTAACTAAGGGTAAAATGGTAGTCGATGATGATCACTATGGATTTGTGAATGAGGCTAAAGACGTGTATGAAAATACCTTGGGTAAAATCTTAGAAAATTAATTTATGGAGTATAATACAACGAGAGAAAAACTAATACTTCCTGAGTATGGTCGAAATGTCCAAAACATGATTTCTCATGCAATGGAAGTAAAAGATAAGAAAGAAAGAAATAATGCGGCTCAAGCAATTATAGAAGTCATGGGGCAATTAAACCCTCACCTAAGAGATGTCGATGATTATAGACATAAGTTATGGACGCACCTGTTTGTGATGTCAGATTTTAAATTGGATGTAGATTCTCCTTATGAAATACCCAAAGCAGAGGTTCTCAATGAGAAGCCTGAATTGATGCATTATCCCAAAGGGAGAATCAAGTATGGTCATTATGGTAAATATACCCAAGATATGTTGATGTCATCAGCTAATATAAATGATGAGGAAGATAAGCAGTTTTTTACCATGGCTATGGGTAATTTTATGAAGAAACAATATTTAGCTCACAACAATGGCGCCGTAGAGAATCATGTGATTGCAGAACACTTGAATGAGCTTTCTAATGGAGAACTGTCTATTGAAAATCCTGATGACCTTGTCAGTACAAATCACTTGCTTCGCACAATGGGATTGAATAAAAAACATTCAAAGTCGAACAAATCGAATAAATCCAATTACAAGAAAAAGAAATACACTAAAAGATAAAATATGGCCTCTTTTGAAATTCATGGTGGCAAGCCTTTAAAAGGGGAGTTGATTCCTCAAGGAGCAAAGAATGAAGCGCTACAAGTTCTTTGTGCACCATTACTAACATCTGAAAAGGTTACCATTTCAAATATTCCGGACATTGTTGATGTCAATAAATTAATAGCTCTATTGCAAGCAATGGGAGTCAATGTGGAAAAAGTAGAAAAGGGAACTTACATTTTTCAGGCTAAAAAAGTAGACTTAAAATATCTAGAAACAGAGGATTTTAAAAAGCGAGCGTCTTCGTTACGAGGATCAATAATGATTGTTGGACCCTTGCTCTCTAGATTTGGGGTGGGTTACATTCCAAAACCGGGTGGAGATAAAATCGGTAGACGCAGGCTAGATACTCACTTTGAGGGATTTGCGAAACTTGGAGCTACTTTCAATTATGACGGTGGTGAGCATTTTTATTCTGTGGAATGTAAAAAACTGAAAGGAACGTATATTCATCTTGAAGAAGCCTCAGTTACGGGTACGGCCAATGTTATTATGGCGGCAGTAATGTCCTCTGGAAAAACAACTTTTTATAATGCGGCCTGTGAGCCATATATTCAACAATTATGTAAAATGCTAAATTCTATGGGTGCTAAGATTAGCGGTGTAGGATCAAATATGCTCATAATTGAAGGAGTTAAATCTTTAGGGGGTTGCTATCACAGGGTGAATCCGGATATGATTGAGATTGGAAGTTTCATTGGGTTGGCGGCAATGACAAAATCTGAAATTACCATAAAGGATGTCAGCTATGATGCATTGGGTGTGATTCCAAATGTATTTAGACGAATGGGTATAAAACTAGAGAGACGAGGGGATGATATTTATGTTCCAGCTCAAGAGCATTATGAAATAGAAAATTTTATTGATGGATCGATTTTGACTATTTATGATGCACCGTGGCCCGGATTTACTCCCGATTTATTGTCAGTCATACTTGTTGTCGCTACTCAAGCCAAAGGTTCTGTATTGATCCATCAGAAAATGTTTGAATCTAGACTATTTTTCGTAGATAAATTAATAGATATGGGCGCTCAAATCATTCTATGTGATCCACACAGGGCGACTGTTATTGGTCTGGATAGAGAGCATGATTTGAGAGGGATCAGTATGACTTCTCCAGATATTCGTGCAGGGGTTTCCCTACTGATAGCGGCCTTATCAGCTAAGGGTAAAAGTGTGATTCATAACATTGAGCAAATCGATAGAGGCTATCAGGATATTGAGTATCGATTGAATAATATCGGAGCTGACATTCGACGTATTGGTTAGTATGAAGAAGATTGCCTATTCACTTGGGATTATATCTATTGCATCTTTGTTGTTTATTTATTTGAACTCGAATTATCAGGCACATTCAGGTCGAGTATTTGAAGCAAAGGACTCAGTACCAGAAATTGAGCTTTCAGATCCAAATGGAAAGAAGATTAGGTTATCTAAATTCAGAGGAAAAGTTGTTTTAATTGATTTCTGGGCCTCGTGGTGTGGGCCCTGTCGGCGAGAGAATCCAAATTTACTCGAGGCTTATATAAAATATGGAAAACGAAAGTTTATTCATGGCAAAGGTTTTGAAATATATAGCGTTTCCCTAGATCGAAATAAAAATGCTTGGAAAGAAGCGATAGCTAAAGATCAATTGATTTGGAAGTCACACGTCATTGACGATGAGAAAAAAGCTAGTACTCTTTATGGTGTTTCTTCAATACCTTATGCTGTTTTAATTGATGAAGAAGGTAGAGTTATTGCGCAAGGAAATGAGTTGAGAGGAATCAATTTACATCTCACGCTCGATCGTTTTATCGAGAATTAAATTCGGTCTAAAGAGTAGGTGATGAGGTCTTTCATTTCTTTAGAATAGTCCCTGGAAAAATTGAGATTAGGTCGATTTGCAATACCCAAACATATTGTTGCACATGAATGCCCAAGAGCCTGTCCCAAAGTAAAAAGAGCTGAGCTCTCCATTTCAAAGTTTACAAAACGATTTTCGTGTTCATCCACAAAGTGTTCTAACTTTTCATGAAGACCTCGTGTATAAGTAGGGATTCTAAGCTCTCTTCCTTGTGGTCCATAAAAACCAGAACTAGTAACGGTAATGCCTTTTTTACAATGGTCTCCATCAAATTTATTCATCAAGTCGGTACTGGCTTTTTTGAGATACGGTCGAATGTTTTCCGGGAAAATTCTTTCCGATAAAATACGATCCAATAGTCTTTTTTCTTCAGCTGAAAAATCCACATTGTAGAAATGTCCAACATTATCTAATCCAAGTGCATATTCCGTTAAAACGTATGAATGTAAAGGAACATCTGCTTGTAAAATCCCACATGTACCTATTCTTAATAATTCGATATTTTCTCTGGTAGGTCTTTCAGTCCTTGAATCTAGATCAATGTTAAATAATGCATCAATTTCGTTGATGACGATATCAATATTATCGGTACCTATACCCGTAGATACTACCGATATAAGTTTATTTTTGTACGTTCCGGTATGGCAAAAGAATTCACGATGATTCGACTTAAACCCTATATGATCAAATTGAGATGATACCAAAGACACTCTTTCCTGATCTCCAACAAGAATTATTTTATTGGATAGGTTGCTGGGACTTAATCCAAGATGATAAACTTGATTTTTGGAATTTAAAACAAGTTCGGTTGCTGCAAACTTTTTCAATTGTTTTATTTGTTAAGACTACCAAAGACTTTGGCTAACAAATCGGTAACACGTGCCATTGGATCTAGTCGTATTTTATCTTCTTCCTTTTCAACCATAACAAACAAACCGTCTATGGCTTTTTGAGTAACAAATAAATCTATGTCAGGATTAATTTCTTCCAATCCTTTGAATTTAGCATAGGTATTGTATTTGGTTATTATCGGTTTCCAGTATTCTGTAAGTTTTACTTTGGAAATAGCATCTTTAACTTTAGGTAAAAAGGCCTGTTGAAGTTCAGATTTCGTTTGGTCTTTGAGGAATTTTGTAGCTGCACCATTACCACCGTTTAATATGGCAAAACCATCTTCTAAAGTCATGTTTTTGATCGCATTGACAAAAATATTTAATGCCTCCTTTGTAGCTTCTTCGGCTGCCCGGTTTAAAGTTGTTTCGAATTTTTCAACTTGGGCATCTAATCCAAACTCAATCGCTTTTTCTTTGACTTTTAGAGCATCTGGAGGAAAGGGCAAACGGATATCAGTGTTCTTTAAAAACCCATCATTAACAGACGTAATCGCTACAGAATTTTCTATACCAATATTTAATGCTTCTTTAAGTCCAGAAATTACTTCGGTATTTGAAAGTCCTGGTTGTTCTTTGTTACTATCATGCGTATGAACTCCTTCAAGAGCTTGATTGGCTGCCTCATTAAGAACATCACAAGAATAGAGACTAGAAAAAATGAATAAAGCGATTACAAATTTTGATTTCATAAATTATCGGATTACGTTAACATATCCAACGTGGATTTGCTTTCCATCGTTGTTTCTTTTCTTATAGGAGGCACGCCAAATATAAGTTCCTTCAGGAACAACAATTCCTCCAAACGTACCATCCCATTCTGCTTTAATGTCATTTGATTTCCATACTGTTTCTCCCCATCGATTAAAAATCTCCATCGTGAAGTTCATTTCGTCGATGCCTTCAACAACTATGGACCAAGTTTGATTGTGTTCGTCATCGTCAGGCGTGAAGGAATTAGGTGCATAAAAAATGATGTCCGGAACAACTTCTACTTCAAGGGTTAGGGAATCTGAGCATCCTTCGTTTGTAGTTACCACTAGGGTTATTGGGTATGTTCCAGTTTCTCCCTCAGGGTAGTTTATAATAGCTGCGCCACCATTATTGATAATATTGGTTGAGCCAGGACTGATCCATAGGTAATCGACTATATTTCCAACAGATATTTCGCTTGTTTGTATTTCTGTTTCAAACCAGGTTACCGGATTTTGAGAAATATTGAAATTTGCGGTTGGTAGGGGTGTGACTTCAGCGATTTCATCGAATTGAGCAGTATACAAACAGCCATAATTTGATATGATGTTTACATCTAAATGATAGATACCCGGGTTAGGTAAGGTGAGTTGAATTTCTTCTGTTCCATTGGCTAAAACGATATCTCCACTTGAAAAGAGGTATTCCGTAGTAAACACCTCAGTTCCATTCGATGAATTATTGATAAAGGTAAATTCTCCGGGT
>CAJWCX010000090.1 GCA_913031405.1 uncultured Flavobacteriales bacterium
TGGAAGATCCACTTGATGCTTCAACCAGTTAGATAAAGGTTGGGCTTCAATCAACCAATGGTAATTCAATTTTGAAATACCAGCAAATACATATACTACCGCCAATTGGAACTTAAGCACATTAATGGTCCAGGCTTGTACCTTTTTTGTTCTTTTGGTAATACCTATATAGGTGTCTATAGAAAAATACCTATTAGCGGGTAAAAAAATTAAGAGAAATGATACTAGGCTAATAAAGTAATAGTGGTTTAAATAATTGGTCTTATCTATAAGTTCTATATAAGTAAATATGCAAAAAAAAGCTATTGTGGATAACCTGTAAAATAGACCGGCAGTGATAAATATAGATAGGATGATTAAGAGTCCAAATAAAAGATACATACCCGATGGACTCAGTGGATGAACCCAATCAAAACCATAGTACGTAAAATAATATTTAGGAGCAATGTAAAGATCATATACCCACCCGTTCAGGATAAAACGGAGTGTGCTAAAAAACATCATTAGCCCAAAAAGAATCCTAAAAGAAACTAAGGCATAAATGGAGGTATATGTAAAGCTGATTTTATGAAGCCATTGACTAATCGCCGTCATTATCTTGATACGTAATAAGCACCCCAAGTGCTGAGGTCATGTCCACTTTCATCAAAGGTACAAGTTCCTGTAATTTTGAATAGCATGTGGTTACCTCATCTTTATTCGTCAAGATTTCATTACTTAATGGATCGTTAATAGCCAATAAATTGGTTAATATCTCATCAATTTGATTATTGATTTCAACCGATAAATTGTTATTTCCACTTGATGCACCAACATGATCCATATAATCATCCAATCCAAGCCCTTCGTTGTTGTTTGAGTATGATTGGCCATTGATGTATTTTTTCATTGATTCTACCGCTCTGTAGGCAAATGGAAGTGATTGACCATAAAAATAACATTCAACCAATTCAGGCATTTCTTGTTGAGAAAAACCATTAAAAATACCAAGGGGTAATCCTATTTTACCCTTTCTAATATAAGTTTCATAGTAAGAACACAAACCGTTTACCAAGTTGCTCACGGATGAACCAGCTGCATTGCTAGAGTTATTGTCTTTGAAATTACTTCTATATGTTGACCAGCTGTCTACAACAGATTGACTGTTCGCCAAAAGATTTGTGCTAATGTCTATGATGTAAGCCGTGGCATCATCATTACTGACAAAGTAATTCACATGTTCCTGGTCAGTTAAATTGGGTTGGTTCAGAAGGAAGTCAAGTGCTTGAAATCCTTTTGCTACATTGTTGCTTGAATAATCTAAATTGTATCCTCCAAGAGCGATATTACTTTTAATAAGTGATGTATCTACTGGGAAAAGGTTGACTTGATTTTTCAGAACAATAAATTCTGCTGGTCCGAAGTCAATAAAGGAAACATCTTGCCATGAAAGAAGAGCCTCTCTCCATTGGGACCGAACAGCTACAAAGTTTTCAACGGTTCGTTCGTCTGAAAACGCTGTGGTAATATCTTTTAAATTTGAGATTTGGGAATTGAAATTATTGTACGCAGGTACAATATAGTTGTCACATAAATTTTCCAACATTTCAGCACGCTGAAAATCAGCATAAGTACACGAGTTGTCCTCTACTTGGGCTTGTGAATCGTAGTTCGTAGCATTTGGATCTAAGCAACCTCTCTTCTTACATCCTATAAAAAAAGTAGAGACTAGTACAATTGAAAAAACAAGGCGTACCCTTGTTTGCGAAATTTGAAATGTGGAATTTTTCATAGTTTTTTTTAAAAAAACATGCACCCACAATATTGGGTGCATGTTTATTGATAATTATTATAAGTCGGCTGCTTGAGCAGCTGTAATTTCTGTTGCGGCAACAATCATATCGATTACTGCATTAATTGACATGGTACTTTGCGAAAATCCTTCAAAGTTAGCGTCAATTCCAGCTAGAAGGTCAGATACCTCAGTTGGAGTCATATCAGCATCTTGGCAAAATTGAATTCCGTAAATAAATGCCCATGCTTCAGAAAGATAGTGATTCACTTTATTTTGAGACTCACCATCAGCAACTTTTTGCTTAGTTGAGTTCAAGTAATGAATTGCCATTCCGGCCACCATTTTTCTTGCTTCTGCTTGGATGATCGCAACTTGTGCAGGAACATCTTCAGTAACACCGGCGGTGATAGCAGCACGACCAGTTCTGAAGGCTTCACCCATTGCATCGGCAGTACCGAGAATAGCATTCAAGGTATTATTTGCGTATTTACCCCAGAATCTGTTTGTTCCGTTTGTTGGGTAGTCAACAGCATCAGTGAAGTAACCATATGCTTCATCCCAATGGTGCTCCATTTCAGTGTAGTATTTACCAGCTTGAGGATCAACAGGAGTGGTGTTATCATCAGCAGTAATACCTGCGAGATAGTTTGCAGTCATTTGACTTGCAAAACATGCACTCATCAATCCTTTTTCAATTAATTGAGTCCATTCTTGACCAGTTGCAGCTTGTAGATAATAACCTTCCTCAGTGGGAGGAGTCGCAGCAGCGGCCTCAGTCATCCAAGTCTCAAATTGGGCTTGAACGCCAGCATCACCAAGAGCTGTTTTACTCTTTAATTGTTTTCCATTACCAACTAAATTTGCATCAGACCATCCTGTGTAAGAATTGTCATACATTGCTAATAAAGTTGCTGCATCTAATTGATTACTTCCACCACTAGTGTTGGCCGATTTCAAATAAGATGTCATTTCAGATAACATGTCCATTCTTGCGGTTTGACCACCGTAAGAAACGGTATTGTTTCCATCCGCGTCAGTAAACACGTAAGTGTCTGGAGTCGAGTAAGTAACAACGGGAGCGTATTCGCATGATCCATCATCTTTCTCCGCTTCAGAGTCGAAATTAGTAGCCGTAGGATCTGTACAACCTTTCTTTTTACATGAAGGAAGAACAGCTAATGAAGCTACAGTTAAAATAACAAGTACTTTGTTCATTGTTTTGATTTTTAAATATTTAAAATAAATTAATTTTTTGCAAAATTATGGTGGATACAGATACTTTGCAATACCATAAAAAGGGGATTATTTGGATTAATTCTAAATAGGTGAATTTTATGTTTTCTTTTTATCAATTGATAATACTCAAACTTTTCCAAAAATGATTCTAGAAAATAAGTTTATTATATTTAACGCTTTGACATTCATTTTTTGTTGCTAATATTGGCACGAAAATTGTTAAAATTTGATAAAATTGAATCCCATGTTAACCTTGGTTTCCATCCATTTTCTTTTACTCGGGTTCTTCAACCCTACCGATTTACCTTACGCAGAAATTGAAAATTCCTTTGAGATCAATGACTCTGATTTGATTATTTCAAATTGCGAGGAAATGGTTCTTATGGATATAGAGGATGATGAGGGAATATACAATCATTCGCAGGCTAGAATGGTTTTGAATGATTTTTTTACGAGTTATCCAAACGGGAACTTTGAATACTCCTTTCAGGGGAAAGAGTCAGATGAGGAAATTTTTTCATTGGCTTATTATACCGTTTTATCATTAAAATTCACCGTTTTAATGTCTTTTTCAAAGCTCGAAAATAAAATACAGAGCATTCGAATTAGTAAATAATCGTTTTCTGTTTTTAATTTGAACTTTTTTATTCAAAAATTAATTGTAGATTTGTGGCGTTAAAAACCAATTAAATTAATTAAAATGAAAAAGATTTTTTCAATTATTATGTTGGCTGCTGCAGTTTCAATGGTTACATTGACTGCTTGCGGTGATGCATCTGAAGAAGCTACTCCAGAGGAAACTGAAGAGGGAGCGAAGTAAGCCATCCAACAAAAAAAATGAAGGGCGAGGGATTCGCCCTTTTTTTTTGTCTTTATTTTTTCAATTCCATTTCTTCAATAAGATGACCGGCATTAGAGTACTTGTCTATAACCCATAAAACATATCGGATATCCACAACAATATTTCTGCATCGATTGGGGTCAAACATATAGTCACTCATAGTACTTTCCCAGCTTCTGTCAAAGTTAAGTCCCATAAGATATCCGTCAGCATCAATTACTGGTGATCCAGAATTTCCACCAGTCGTATGATTGGAACCCGAAAAGCAAATCCAAAGTTCGTCACCTTGAGCATATTTACCATAATCCTTGGCCTCGTGAAGCTCGAGCATTCTTGGTTTCAACTTAAAATCTGGATTACCTGAATTGTATTTGGCAATAATACCATCCAAGGTGGTATGTTCAGTATATACCTTACCATCAGCTGGTGAAGAACCTTCGAGCTGTCCAAAAGAAATTCTTAAGGTGCTGTTGGCATCAGGCCAATGTTTTTTATCAGGGAACATTTCTAATTTTCCTGCAACGTAATTTTTTAGAAGCGCATCCATAGTTTGTGAAAAGTTGCGGTAATTGGGTAAAACCTTATCAATCCAGTCCGTATGGTGAGTCATATAATGGCTATACCCTGGATCTTTGAGTAGTTTTTTTGCTGATGTTTTATTGAATTTTCGAATGAATTGATCAAATCGTTCTTGGCAGGTGAAAACGGACTTATCAGCAATCTTAGAATTAGAAGTATATAATTTGAGATTATCAGTTTTTGAAAAATACTCTAGTGTTAGAAGGCTTAAAATTTCCATATCAATCTCTTGGTTGTAGTTTTTGAAAAATCCTTCAGAGGTTTTAAGCATTTTTTCTTTGATTTGATCAATTGTTCCAGCTTCCACATATTTGGAATAATTTGAGATTAGGTCGTTGGTTGAACGAATTAATTTAAAGTATTCTGGACCCACATAAAAGTATTCAATACCCATTGAATACAGGTATTCGTATTTAAAAAATTCATCGGATAACGAATTCATTTGATCAACGGTTTCTCCGTATTTTTCTTTCCAATCCTGTCTGGAAAGAGCTCTATTGGTAAATTCAGTTTCTGTTTCTTTTTTAAGCCTTACCGCATCTAATCGTTTCAGACCGTCAATCTGTCCAATCCATTTTTTCCATGCATTAGAAATACGAGCTTGCTTGGAGGCATATTGAATACGAATCAGCTCTGAGTTTTTCATTGCTTTATCAATAACTGAAAGGGAAAGATCTCTCATCCTTATTCGTGAGGGACGTTCTTTCGTGATGATTTGCTCCAAATAGCTTGAGCAAACATGTTGCTCTGTACTACCTGGAAATCCATAAACCATGGTAAAATCACCATTTTTTCTGTCCTTCATTGAGATTGGTAGGTAATGTAATGGCGTATAGGGTCTGTTCTTACTGTTATATTCAGCTGGTTTATTGTCTTTACCTGCATAAATCCTAAAAACTGAAAAGTCTCCTGTATGACGAGGCCAAACCCAATTGTCTGTGTCTCCTCCAAATTTACCTATAGAGTTCGGTGGTGTGCCCACGAATCTGACATCCAAGAACGTTTCTTTCACCATAAGGTAATATTCGTTCCCATAATTAAAAGCCTTTACATTTCCTGTGTAGTGCGTTCCATTTGTTGCATTCTCGATAATCGTTTCAATATTCGTTTTTATTTGGTTTTGTGCAAAATCTGATTGAACACCTAGTAAAACTTGATCTGTAACATTCTCAATACGTACAATACGCATAGCGGTGAGCCCCGGATTTGTCAGTTCCTCACTAAGATTTCTTGCCCAATATCCGTTTTCGATATAGTTATTTTCAAGAGAAGAATGCGATTGGATTTGTGAGTAACCACAATGGTGATTTGTGAGTAGTAAGCCCTTCCTTGAGACCACTTCCGCTGTACAGCCACCACCAAATTGGAAAATAGCATCTTTCA
>CAJWCX010000091.1 GCA_913031405.1 uncultured Flavobacteriales bacterium
AATGAGATACATCTCGGATGCCTCTTATTGGGTATATCTGATTCACTTGCCTCTTACAGGTATTATTCCATCATTAATTGTGGGCCTCCGCATTCCTGGCAGTTTCAAATTCATCATTGTATTGGTGATCACAAGCTTTATTTGCTTTGTGAGCTACCATTATATGGTGCGATCCACATTTATTGGAAAATTCTTGAACGGTCGAAAATATGAATAGTTACTTTCCGATACAGAACTTGCTAAATATACTTCCTAAAAGATCATCTGTAGAAATATCACCGGTGATGCTTCCCAAATGAAACATAGCCTGACGAATATCCATGGCGATAAAGTCGCCTGTAGTTCCGTCGTATAACCCTGTGTTGGCTTTTTCAAGCGCCTCTGCTGTTTTGATAAGGGCCTCATGGTGTCTCGCGTTGGCAATAATGGTATCGTTTTCTAGGTCCATTTCGCCAAGAACGGCTTTGACCATTTCCGCTTTTAAAACATCAATACCAATACCCTCTTTTGCACTCAAATAAATCCCTTCGGTAACATCATTCTTCACCAAATCACTTTTATTGGACAATAAAATGATTTTTTTATCTGTATGTATCTCTCTAAGCTCTTTGCTCCAACTTTGGGTTTCAGAAAGGTTGGTCTTGTCTGTAGCATCTGCCAAACAGAGTACAATAGAAGCTTCTTTTATTTTTTGCTGGGAGCGTTCAATTCCCATTGCTTCAATATTTTGATTGGTTTCCCGGATTCCCGCTGTATCGATCAATCGAAATAAAATACCTTCAATGTTTAAGGTTTCCTCAATCACGTCACGAGTGGTTCCGGCCTCATCACTGACTATGGCGCGGTCTTCGCCCAGCAGCTGATTGAGCAAGGTACTTTTACCCGTATTGGGAGCACCAACAATAGCCACAGGAACACCATTTTTTAATGCATTTCCCAATGCAAACGAGTCTGCTAACTGACGTACTGTTTTGAGCACCTTGGCCACCAATTCCTTTAATTGCGTTCGGTCGGCAAATTCCACATCTTCTTCTGAAAAGTCCAATTCCAACTCAATTAGGGAGGCAAAAGCAATGAGCTCTTCTCGCAATGTTTTTAAATCTGAGGAAAGGTTTCCCTTCAGTTGACTTAAAGCAATCTGATGTGCTTTTTTACTTTGGGCCGCTATCAAATCAGCCACTGCCTCTGCTTGTGACAAGTCAAGTTTCCCATTCAGAAAAGCACGCTGGGTAAACTCTCCTGGACTGGCCATTCGACATTCCGAAGCCAGCAAAGCATCCAATATTTGTTGTTGAACATAAGGCGATCCGTGACATGAAATCTCAATGCTTTCTTCACCTGTAAAGCTCCTGCCGTGATGAAAAATCGTGACCAATACCTCGTCTATGGCAACACCGTCAAGCGTATGAAAAACACCAAAATGAACAGTATGAGAATCCGCATTAGAAAGCGATTTAGAAAAGCATTTAGAGATGACGTCAATCGATTTTGAACCCGAAATTCTGATCACGGCAATGGCTCCTATTCCGCTTGCCGTAGCTCGGGCACAGATAGTATCTACTGCTGAATTCATGGCGACAAAGATAAGAATTAAAGACGCTCTAAGAAAGAGAGGTCGGTTAAAGACATCAGGAAGTCCATCAGTTGCCTTTGTTCCATTTCGCTTAATTTGAATGGAACAATGACCTCGTCCTGTAAATAATGTCCCGCACCTCCTTGTGCATAATGAGCAATAACCTCCTCCAAAGACTCAAAAGAGCCGTCGTGCATATAGGGTGCCGTGAGTTCGATATTTCTCAATGAAGGCACCTTAAAGCTACCGATATCAGAAGAGTCATGGTGAATCCTAAATCGTCCCTTGTCTTCACCATAATCCGGATACAATCCGTTGTTTCTTGGCTCGTGATTGGTAAAATTAGGAGGCGAATGACATTGTGTACAATACAGCTTTTCCGAAAAGATACTCCAACCCGCTTTTTCAGAAGCATTGAGAGCCGATTCGTCTCCGTTCTGATACTGATCAAAAGGTGCATTCATCGATACCAAAGAACGCTCAAACGCCCCTAAACTTCGCGTCAATACCCAAGCATCAAAATCACGATTAAATATGCGTCGAGCCGCTTCCTGGTATTCGGGAATGGCTCGCAATTCAGGAATCAACACCTTCATATTGTGGCCCATCTCATTCGGTTCTTGCAACGGAACCAGCACCTGAAGTTCCAAAGTCTTTAGGTGCGCATCGAACATAACTGTAGGCAGGAATCCCGAATTCAATAGACTCGGTGCATTGCGCTGTGTTTTTAAACCATTGATTCCTGTGCTCGTTTTTAAACCATCCGTAAATGCCTTTTCAGGATGGTGGCACGAGGCACAAGATATGGTATTGTCAAGAGAGAGTCTCGTATCAAAAAAAAGCTTTTTACCCAAGGCTATTTTTGAACTATCACTCGGATTATCGATTGGAGAAGGGACAGCTACGAATTGGTTTAAATCGGGGTCAGGTTGACACATCATTAAAAACGTGCACAGGGATGACCCCAACGCCATATAAACGAATCGAAATCGCATTAATGAATGAATAAAGTTTGTTTTTCCAGTACCCCTCCTAAGACGTCTTTAAAGAAGACAAAAATGGATCCTTTATGTTGGCCTTGAAAATCAATTGCTCCTTTTGGATTGGCTATTTTTGAAGATAAAACCAACCGTCCAAGCGGATCATATATAGCCAACTCTCGGGTGGATTCAGGTAGGTTGGAATACAACAATCGTCCATCAGAAACATATATGTTAGAAGGTGTATGAACAAGAGAGAGCATACTTGCCGAAGGAGATACAGTAAAAACATTTTCTGTATTTACATTATTCATGGCCAGAACATTGTCGGGGAACGCGCCGTGCATCATACCCACTGAGGAAAGCTGAATTCCGTTCACCCAACGGTCAACATTACAAAGGATTTCTAAGTTGATTTGAGAGCTACTTACTTCTGTTTGGATAACAGGTAGATCAACTTTCTTCTGAAGACCCTGTCCCACGGAGTGTAGTTCAAAAAAACCGCCAGAACCGCTTCCACCAATAATCATCGGCATATATCCAAAGGACCAACCCCAATACATAGAGGGGATTTGAAAACTTAATGGGTGGGTTTCAGGATAACTGGATATATCCATAGCTTCCGCACCATCCTGCGTATTCAGTCGCGCAGGAACGCCTACTGTAAATTCAATTTGCTCAATAGATTCAAGGTCAAAATTTCCCAAATATAAAGTGTGGTTTTCAGGTTCTATAAGATAGACCGATTCTAAGGCAGTCGATTCCTGACCTCCATCATGGGTTATGGTGACATCAGAAACATAATAATCAAAATGATCCAAGGCATAGCTATCTCCGTTGTTATGAACCAAGGTAACATCCATCTGAAGCGGATCGGCATTGAATACCGGAGAGATATCTAAAAAAACATTTTTCTGTGACCGTAACGATGAGGCAACAATTATAAAAAGTAAAAAGAAAATAAGTCTGATCATGGTTTCACCGCAATATACAAAATCTCTTTTTTCATTAGACGAAATTTCGTAATTTCAGTTGGTTCGAAAGCAGTATTCAAATCAAACTCATTGACTTTAAAACCTGCTTTTTCCATATAGTTGGGGTAATCTCTTCCAAATAGACGCAGGTGGTCCTTTTGCCAAAAGTGCTTCTCTCTTTCCTCGGGTGTCGTGATGCTTTTGTCTTCATAGGTCTCAGCGCGACTCATGTCCTGAGGAACCTGCATAATCGCCCATCCACCAGGCTTCATTACCCGGCAAAGTTCTGACATGCATCTCACAGGATCATCAACGTGCTCCATCACATGATTGCAAAATACCACATCATATTGATTTTCTTCCAATGGGATGTCATGCAAATCAAAATGGAGGTCTGCAATTGGTGAAACCAAATCAGCAGTGGTATAATCCAAGTTTTTCTGCTTTTTAAATAGGGGCAAGAAACATTGTTCCGGAGCAATGTGAAGTACTTTTAAGTGATCTGCTGAAAAGAAATTGGTCTCTCGATTCAAATACAACCACAACAGTCGATGGCGCTCAAGGGTAAGGTCATAAGGACAAAGTACATTTTCCCGATGGGCCACCTCAGATCCATAGGAAAGAAATTTAGAGAAAGAACGACCACAAACTGGACAGTCCACCTGATTTCCCCGATACAACATGGGTGCAAAAAACTTAAACACGTAGCTTAAACGAATCAAAAGGGGTCGCGGTAAAGTGTTCAATAAAAATTTGTAGATTTTTTTCACTAAGTAAAGGTACAACAAAAGGAAAAGTAATTGTGTATTTTTGTAGAAAGCACAAATCATGAAAATTATCAGCGCTCTATTTCTTTTCTCTTTTTTAAGTTACCAAATCATGGCACAAAACAACACCCCAAAGGCTCCAAAAGTATCGAAGTCTTTAGTCAGCATGGGACACGAACGCATCGATTCCTATTATTGGATGAATCAACGTGATTCAGCAAACGTATTGAAGTACATTAAAGAGGAAAACGAATATTGTGAAAACTATTTTAAACCATTGAATCCCATTGTGGATGAATTGATGGAAGAGTTTGATCAACGCATTGATCCCAATGAAAAAAGCGCTCGTTTTCTCCTGAATAAAAAATGGTACCAAGTGCGGAGCGAAGCCAATCTGGAATATCAAAAGATTTTTCTCATTGAGGGGGATAAAGAGTCCCTTTTCTTCGATGAAAATGAACGAAGCAAAAACCACGACTATTATGATTTGGCCGACTGGGTTCCTTCACCAAATAATAAATACCTGGCCGTTTCAGAGGATTTTGTTGGAAGGAGGAAAAATACAATTTCAATTCGAAAAAACAGCAATGGAAAATACTTAAAAGACCGTATAGAGGATGTGGGTGGTGATATCCTTTGGTCCAATGATAACAAGGCGATTTACTACATTAAAAAAGACGAACAAACACTTCGATCCTACCAAGTATACAGACACCATATTGGAAAGAAGACCGAGGATGACGAGTTAATTTACCAAGAGGATGACGAAAAGTTTAGTGTTGGTTTTTCAAAAAGTAAAACAGGAAAATACATCTTTATTGGCTCATACAGCTCACTAACAAGTGAGGTACTTTGGCTTAATGCCGACAATAACGAGGCAAAAGCACAAGTCTTTATTCCACGAAAGCTTGGACACCTTTACGATGTTGAACATCATGAGAACGGCTTTTATATAACGAGCAATCACGAGGCAGAAAACTATCAAATACTTTACGCGAGAACCTTTCCAAAAAGCATTGCCCAGTGTGATATTTTTCAGGCTGTAAACGATGAAGTTCTGATAGAGGGTCTTGAGGTGTTTAACGAGTTTTTAGTGATTGTGGAGAGAAAAAACGGCCTTAAAAAATTCAAGCTATATCCTTTTGAATCAAGAGAAGAACATTACATTGAATTTGATGAGGAAACCTACAGTTTGGGATTAGGTTTAAATGACGAATATTATACAAATACGCTATACTACAGTTACAATTCAATGACCACTCCATCAAGTGTATACCAATACGATATGATGACGGGAGAGAGGGTCTTGTGGCACCAAAAAGAGGTATTGGCACCTAATTTTGATCCTCAAAACTACATTTCAAAAAGAATTTGGGCAAGGGCAAACGATGGTACAATGATTCCTATCTCATTGGTTTATAAAAAAGGAATCAATGTTTCTGAAGCGCCTTGTTTGCTTTATGGTTATGGGTCC
>CAJWCX010000092.1 GCA_913031405.1 uncultured Flavobacteriales bacterium
AATTCTTGAGCGAGAAAGCTAGCGATAAAGCCCGCAGCACCTGTAATGACAATCATTCTGCTTATTTAGAATAAACCGTTGATCTCGGCGTCAATAGAGTGGATGATTTTACCCAAGTCTTCTTGACTTTCTGGAAATCTATTGTTGTCGATATCAATAATCAACAGTTTGCCTTTGTCGTAAGTTGAAATCCAGGCTTCGTAGCGTTCATTCAATCTTTTGAGATAATCTAGACGAATGCTTTCCTCATAATCTCGTCCGCGTTGTTGAATTTGATTAACGAGGGTAGGTACACTAGCACGTAAGTATATGAGCAAATCTGGTGCAGATACAAACGAATCCATTAGGTTAAATAAGGAGAAATAATTTTCAAAGTCTCTTGTGGTCATGAGTCCCATAGAGTGCAGGTTGGGGGCAAATATAAAGGCGTCTTCATATATTGTTCGATCTTGGATCACCGTCTGTTCTGTCTTTTTGATTTCCTGAACCTGAGTAAATCTACTATTAAGGTAGTAGATTTGCAGGTTGAAGGACCACCTTTGCATATCATGGTAAAAGTCATTGAGATAAGGGTTGTGGTCAACATCTTCGAAATGTGTTTCCCATCCATAATGTTTTGATAACATATTGGTTAGTGTGGTTTTACCTGATCCAATATTTCCTGCTACAGCAATATGCATATTTCAATTTTTTTTGAAGTTACTAAGTTAAGACAATAGATGCAATTAAGATGATGTCACCCCGGATTAAATTCATAAACCGAAATTTCCTTATCGTTGCTAAAATAAAAAGAATTACCGTTAATCTTAAGCTCGTCCTTACTTATATTCGGCAACTGGATTTTTTTTATTTCTTCTGATATCATGTGCTTAAACACGAGCGTATCATTTTTTAGCTCAACTATATATTCTTTGTAGAATAGAAGCTCTCCGTGTAAAGAAGTAAATTTCTTTTTTAGATTTAAAAACATATCCAATTCAAAGATTTCATTTTGCCATGTTTTGAAAAACAGGTCATTATTGTACTCGAGTATTTCACTAATTTCGAGTTCGTGACCTATAATGCCCTCAAGGTTGGAAACTTTCTGGACTACAGTATTGTTTTTGGTATTGATCAAATATAATGATGAATTAAATTGATCATAGACGTAAACGAGGTCTGGTCGAGATGAAATCGCACAAGCCTGTGCATAAAGAATATCAAATTCTTCAAGATCCAGACATTGGGATTGCATACTTAAAGTGTTATCAATAAGACATAATTGTTGCTGATCTTTGGAAAAAAGATAAGTTTTGAGGGCATTCACAGGAAGTATTTGATCGATGTTGCCTATTGATTTTATACTCTGAGAAAAGCTCGGTAATTGACCTTGTGAGGCTTTTGTTAGTGTATTTTTTCCATATAAATATACATTGCCCGTATTGTCAGGAATCCAGAGCTGGTTTTGTTCAGGAATCGTAAAGCTAAACTTAAAATCAAATTCCTGAGCACACACGTAGATCTCAGCAAAAAACAAAAAAATAAAGCATAAATTTCTCAAGACCACTAAATGTAAGAATTTCTATGTGTTTTTTGATTCAAAACAACGATTTCTTCTAGAAAATCACGTTCCTGTTTGAGTCTTGGAATTTTGTGTTGACCGCCTAATTTATTGTTTAATTTAAGCCATTTTTCAAAAATATCAGGTTGTAATGATTTGACTTTGGGGGCATTTATGTTAATGGAGTGCTTTCTCTTCGCTTCATAGTCACCATTAAGTTTCTTTAACTCAAGGTCTAGGTCTTTGGAAAATTTCTTGAGTGTTTTGGGTGGTTGATCAAATGCAATCGCCCACTCATGTCCCCCATTTCCGGATTCTGTATCGAAATAGGGGGCGACCGTATAGTCTCTTATTTTTGCTCTATGTATTTCTGCAGTCTTACCAATTGCTTTTTCCGCATGGATCATTAAAAGCTTTTCTCCGAAAGCGTTAATAAATTGTGTTGTTCTGCCTGTTACCTGAAAACGATACGGTTCTTTTTGTACAAAATTGATCGTATCTCCTATAATGTACCTCCAAAGTCCTGCCGAGGTTGATATGACCATGGCATACTCTGTATTTAATTCTACTTCATCTAATGAAAGCACCAATTTACTCTTCAGACCATCAAATTTGGACATTGGGATGAATTCAAAATAGATTTGGGAATCGCACAAAAGCAATAGGTCTTTTGAATTTACTTGGTCTTGTAAGCCAAAGTATCCCTCAGATGAATTGTAGGCTTCTACATAATTCATTTTTGGATTTGGGAAGATCTGTTCAAACGATTTTTGATAAGGATGAAAATTCATGCCACCATGAATGTAAAGCTCAAGATTTGGCCAAACTTGATGTATGTTTTCTTTTCCTGAAATCTCAAGGATTCTTTTCATTAGAATGAGTGTCCAACTCGGCATACCAGCAACGATACATATGTTTTCATTTAGGGTGGCATAAGCCATTTTGTCTAATTTTTCTTCCCAATTGTTCATTAAGGCGATCTCTCTTTTTGGAGTTCTCCTAATTTCTGTCCACCAAGGTAGATTTTCTACAATAAAGGCAGATAGGTCACCAACGCTCGTGTCATTTGACATACTTTGGATATGTGTACTTCCTCCTACAATAAGGTGTTTGGCATTATATAGTTTTCTATTTTGAAAATTTTGATAGTACAATGCTAGCAAGTCCTTTCCCCCTGCGTAATGGTTTTCATAAAGTGAGTCCACGGTAATAGGAAGCAATTTCGCGCTTTGGGCTGTTGTTCCTGATGATTTTGCAAACCAACTTGTTTTACCCGGCCATAAAACATTCTCATCACCATCTATCTCTCTGTCAATATAGGGTTTAAGAGAATCATAATCCGAGAGAGGAATCATGGTTTGAAAATTTTCTTTGGATTGAATATTGACAAAATCATATTCTTTTCCAAAAGAAGTATTTTTCGCATTAGATAAAAGGAAATCAAGCACCTCTTTTTGGCACTCTATAGGGTTTTTAGAAAACCTTTGGATACGAGGTAGTCTTTTTTTTATAATGTGCGAGAAAACCGCATTAAAAGGCATTCTAAAAATGAATTACTAAAGGATTAACCCCAAATCAGTATGCTAATCACAATACCAAGAGCAATTATGGTGAAAATGGTTCCTAAAGCAGCGGTAGATTCTTCGAAGAAATTATCAGACATAACTTAATTTTATAGTACAAAAATAACGAAAAGGACTGTTAAATGAGCATTCATTTTTAATTAATATCCCAACTCTGTCGATAAGGAGGCCTTTTGAGGTCATCAATAAGTTTTTAGAGGGGTATGATCTCAATGGCGAAAAAGATGAAAATATATACAGGCTAAAATGGTTCTTTACCTCCAAAATATTCAACATAATTATTTTCCGTTTCTACGAGCTTTATTTTGGCCAATTCTCCTCCGAGATTCGTAATTTCATTTTCAATTTGATTCCATATACCAATGGTTAGGTTTTCTGTTGAAGACATTTGACCTTGCATAAAATCAACGTCTAGGTTGATGTTTTTGTGGTCAATTTTCTCTATTACTCCATTTCTTATAATATCTCCAAGTTTTTTCAGGTTGATGACAAAACCCGTTTCTTTTGAGGGAATACCTTTTACGGTTACGAACAACTCAAAATTATGTCCGTGCCAATTTTGATTACAACATTTTCCAAAAACTCGTTCATTTTCCTCATTCGTCCAATCGTCTCTCCTGAGGCGATGAGCGGCATTAAATGTTTCTCTTCGAGTAATGTATATGTGTTTCAAATTTCTAATTGTTCTGAAATAGATTCTATTTCTGATTTATAAATCCCATCTCGGTCTATTTGACTTAGATTCACCCTTTTGATGGTATTGCTTAAAGAAGGATTGAAAGGTGTTTTTATTTTTACGTAATTCTCAGTAAATCCGTACATGACTCCATTATTTTCATCATTTTCAAAGAGTACATTTCTTTCAGAGTTTTTATTGTATTCGTAAAAGGCTCTTTTTTTCCGTTCAGATAGTAAATGAAGTATTTGACTTCGCTCTTTCCTTTTGGAATGAGGGACAGCATCTTTCATCTTTTTTGCATTTGTATTTGCACGCTCGGAATAGGTAAATACATGTAAATAAGAAACGTCAAGTTGTTTCAAGAAATCAACAGTATCCATAAAGTGATCATCAGTTTCACCCGGAAACCCGACGATCACATCAACCCCAATGCAGGTGTCAGGTCTTAAGGATTTTATATAGTCGACTCTTTCAGCGTACAATTCCTTATTATACTTCCTCCTCATAGCCTTGAGGATTTCATTATTTCCAGATTGTAAAGGAATGTGAAAATGTGGCGCGAACTTTTTGGCTTCGTTCAAACAAAAATGTATAATATCATTCGATAGTAAATTGGGTTCTATGGATGAAATACGATATCTGTCAATACCATTTATTTTATCCAACTCTTTAATTAGATCAAAAAAATCTTCTCCCTTACCTTGTCCAAAATCCCCGATATTAACTCCAGTTAGTACAACTTCTTTGACCGAGGTCTTTGCAATTTTCTTTGCTTCATTCACGGTTTCTTGAACTGACGCATTCCGGCTTTTTCCTCTTGCCAGAGGAATAGTACAAAATGAACAATGATAGTCACAACCGTCTTGGATTTTCAAAAAAGAACGTGTCCTGTCACCGACAGAATAAGATGGAATAAATTCATTGGCTTTTTTGATGTGATCGAAAGATATATAGGTGGGATCGTCAAGTTTGGGTTCAGCTTTTTCAATATGCTCAATGATATTGAATTTTTCATTCGCGCCGAGTACCATATCAACGCCCTCCATTTGACCAATCTCTTTTGGTTTGAGTTGTGCAAAGCAGCCCACAATTACAACATAGCAATTGGGATTACTTCTTTTTACCCTTCGCACAAGCTGTTTACATCGCTTGTCTGCATTTTCAGTAACAGAACAAGTATTTACCACAAATATATCCGGATGAGCATCTAATCCCACCTTAGCCATTCCTGCGTCTTCGAATAACCTAGATATGGTTGATGTTTCAGAAAAATTGAGCTTGCATCCAAATGTATGAAATGCTACTTTTTTATATTGAATCATAATTGGTAAATGCAAATTTAAAAGTTCGTAGAACTTATTCAAAAAAAGTTTGACAAGATATTGTCTATATATTGAGCTGAAATACAGATATTGCTTAATTTTGCAGAAAAAAAGATGTCTTTTGATATTGCTATTATAGGTGGGGGAATTGTGGGTGCTGCAACCTTTTATAAGATTCAAAGGCGCAATCCATCATTGAAGTTGGCTCTTTTTGAAAAAGAAGAGGCATTAGCGGCTCATCAGACAGGACACAATTCTGGTGTGATTCATTCAGGATTGTACTATAAACCAGGTTCCCTTAAGGCCCGTAATTGTATAGAGGGGCGACATGAACTCGTTGACTTTGCGAAGACTTATGGAATAGATCACGATGTCTGCGGTAAAGTCGTCGTCGCTACGGATAAAAACGAATTGCCTAATATGGATCGGATTTTTGAGATTGGATCCAAGAATAAAATCGAGGGTATTGAAAAAATAACCTCGGACCAGGTAAAAGAAATTGAACCTTTTGTTGAATCTATTGGTGGTATCTGGGTTCCTTGTACCGGAATCATCGATTTTGTAGGAGCAACAAAAAAAATGGTCGAACTGGCTCTTTCTATCAATTCCGAAAGTTGCGTTTTTATGTCTTGCGAA
>CAJWCX010000093.1 GCA_913031405.1 uncultured Flavobacteriales bacterium
CCCTCTTTCTCCGATGACTGTTTGATAACCGTTTTCAAATTTGGAAATAAATTCATGTGCATTTGCTGTCTTTGCAGCAGAAATGACTTTTTCCATATCTGGAGCACTTTCACTAAAGGCGATGTTTGCAGCGATGTCTGAATTAAAAAGAATCGGGTCCTGAGAAACCAGGCTCATGAGACCCCGCAGTTCATTTAGATAGAGTGAGCCAATATTTTCACCATCTATTGATATAAACCCCGACGTAACGTCATAAAAGCGAGGTAAAAGATTGATGAGTGTGGTTTTACCGCTTCCAGATTCTCCTACAAGCGCTATGTTCTGACCTTTTTTAACAGAGAAATTGATGTGTTTCAAAATGGCTGTGTCCTCATAACAAAAAGAAACATCCTTAAATACAATCTCGCGGCTAAAGGATCTTATGATGCTAGGATTCCGGACATCTGTAATAACCTCGTCCATATCTAAAATTTCGTTGATTCGGTCCTGGGAAGCACGAGACCTGATCATATTTGAAATGTTTTTAGAAATATTTTGAATAGGTCGTAATAATTGAGAGAACACAATGACAAAGGTCAAAAAGACCTCTCCAGACAAAGCGTTTTCTGGATCATCCACAATAAGTTTACCTCCAAACCAGACTAAGCTCAACATTACGAAAGCACCAATGGTTTCATTTAGAAGAGGAGAAAGGTCTTTTTTCCTGAAGGTTCTGGTAATGAGCCTTTGGTGTTGAAGGTTGGTTTTTTGAAATCCCTTGACAATATATGTAACGGCGTTGAACGCCTTAATAATTCTTATACCGTCAATAGCTTCGTCGATAGAGGAGAATAGTCGACTTGTTTGTTCTTGGGTTTTTTTGGCTGTTCTTTTGAGGCTTTTTCCAATAAATGAGATTACTAAAGCCGATATGGGTAAAAGGAGAAAAGAGATTAAGGAAAGTTTGGGGCTTAAATAGATAAGAGTTGCCACATTGATGATAACTGCGAAGGGTTCTCTAAATATAAGCTCCAAAAGGCTTACCACGGCAATCTCGATTTCATTAACGTCACTGCTCATTCTTGCTATAAGATCACCCTTTCTTTCATTCGAATAATAGGACATGGGGAGGTTCATGGCCTTCTGAAAAAGCTCACCCCGAACATCTCTAACTACAACCATCCTTAGTTCAGACTGGAACCACACAGCACCGTATCTAAAAAGATTTTTTAGAAAGAACGCGACCATCACACTTACACAAACAAAAAATAAGGCGTCTAATGGGCTGTCCTTGACCATGGATGTCATAGTAAAATTGTAATAGTCTTTTACGTAAACAAATATTTCAGTAAAGCCCCACTCAAAATCGGGCTTCGGCGTAACCTTTATCAGCGACGGTTCTTTAAATATCAGCTGAAGGACAGGAATAAATAGAATAAGTGATAATAAATTAAAGATCACAAACAGGAGGTTTGTCAAAACCACCATGAGGGTCAAGAATTTGTACTTGACCGTGTATCTAAATATTTCGGCGTATGATTTGATCATTAGTGCAAAGATACATTTTTACTTTTCGGGTATTGGTATGATAGTATTCTTAAATTTGTAATATGGGATCAATAAGACAGGGTAAAATAGAATCAGTGATTCAAAATGAATTGGCGGCATTTTTTCAAAGAAACAGCTCTGTTTGCCTTGGAGCAATGGTGACAGTGACGGTTGTTCGCGTAACAGCTGACTTATCTCTTGCTCGATGCTACCTCAGTATTTTTGGGTCAAAAGACAAGGCTGAGGTTTTTGAAAACATTGAGCTGAACGCTGGTAGAATTCGTGGATACGTTGGTCGAAAATTGAAAAATCTAAGGAAGATACCTGCGTTGAAATTTCACATTGACGACTCTTTAGATTACGCCTCAAAAATTGATCAGTTGTTAAAGAAATAAAATATCAAGACTTCCTTTTATATCGCATTCAAGTATTTGCGGTCGCAAAAAAAGCGAAACGTAATTACCATCATTACACGCATTGCTATCATAGGAATTGCCACTATTACATGTGCTTTGGTGCTTTTGCTTTCTGCATTTAATGGAATGGAAAAATTGATTGACCAGATTTACAGCGAGTTTGATGCATCAATTACTGTCACTCCAAAAAGTGGAAAAACTTTTTTAGAAAAAGAGATAGATTGGAACGCCTTATCTAAAATAGACGGTATAAAAACGATCGCAAAGGGAAGAGAAGAGCTGATAGTCATTGAATATGGCCTGCCACTCCATGGGCAAAAAGACTACAGAATCAAAAGAACAAATGCCAAGCTTTATGCCATAGACCCGCCTTTTTTAGAGGTTATCCAACTTGATGAAAACTTTAAGGGAGAGCAGCCCGTCTTGAATGACGCACAGGGCCCGTTGGCGATTATAGGAATTGGTCTGATCAATAAACTTGAAGCCTCAATGAGCGCTGAATTATCCATTTTTATACCAAAGAAAAACATCACGGTAAGAGCTAAAGAGCCCTTTCTGAAGGAAAAGATTTACCTATCTTCTGTATTGGCATATCAAAATAAGAAAGTTAATGAAGAGACCCTCTTGTGGCCCCTTGATGCTTACAGAGAAATGGTAAAAGACACAACGCATCAAATTTCACACATTTACATTAGGACCGAAGAAGGTGAAAATCTTGATCAAGTTAAAGCTAAAATTGAAAGTAAATTGGGTGGGAGATTCAAGGTAAAAACCTATTTGCAAAAAAATGAATTGATTTTTAAAACCAGCAAGTCTGAAAAGTTTATTTTAACCTTGATTTTAATTTTCGTCTTTATCTTGGCGTGTTTTAATTTGGTTTCATCCATAACAATGATTTACCTTGAAAAAAAGTCTAATTTTTTGGCATTGAAGAGCATGGGACTCACTCATAAAGGAATTTTCCAAATTTTCTTTTTTCAAGGAATTCAAATCTCTGCAATTGGAGCTTTTGTTGGGGGGGGCTTGGGTTATCTTATTTGTCTTACTCAGCTAAAATATGGTTTCTTAGAAATTTCTCCTGGACAGGCTTATCCCATCGGTTTTTCCTGGATGGATTTTACAACAATAGCTCTTTCGGTTACCGTTTTAACCACCTTGTTTTCATTCATAACGGTTAAATTATTGACCAGAAAGCAGAAAGAGACTTAAGCCCTTTAATTTTTTAATCTTTTTTGTCGCTTTTAATTAAAATAAATGGATTATATTTGCACCCAAATTCAAACCGGTATAGATGTCTAGTTTAAAAGGAAAAATTGCTCAGGTTATCGGCCCAGTAGTCGATGTTGCCTTCGAGAAAGAGGTAGAATTGCCAAAAATATATGATGCCCTAGAGGTTTTCAAATCAGATGGGACAAGGGTTGTCCTCGAAGTACAAGCTCACGTTGGAGAGAATTCGGTTCGTGCCATTTCAATGGATTCTACCGATGGATTTACTCGTGGAATGGAAGCGGTTGCGACTGGAACTTCCATTAAAATGCCAACGGGTGAAAAAATCAAAGGACGTTTGTTTAATGTTGTTGGTGAAGCCATTGATGGAATCAATGCGGTAGAAAACAAGGATGGCCTTCCAATTCACAGAGACGCACCCAAATTTGAGGAGCTTTCAACTTCCACTGAAATATTGTTTACAGGGATTAAAGTTATTGACCTGATTGAGCCCTATGCGAAAGGAGGTAAAATTGGTTTGTTTGGTGGTGCCGGAGTAGGTAAAACGGTACTTATTCAGGAGCTTATTAATAATATTGCGAAAGGACATGGTGGTCTTTCAGTATTTGCAGGAGTTGGTGAAAGAACGAGAGAAGGAAATGACTTGCTTCGTGAAATGCTTGAATCAGGCATTATTAAATATGGAGATGACTTTATCCATTCTATGGAAGAAGGTGGTTGGGATTTGAACAAGATTGATCTTGAACAAATGAAAGAATCTAAAGCAACTTTCGTCTTTGGTCAAATGAATGAGCCTCCAGGGGCGAGAGCAAGAGTTGCTTTGTCAGGTTTGACTATTGCCGAATACTTCAGAGATGGAGATGGCGAAGGGCAAGGAAAAGATATTCTTTTCTTTGTTGACAACATTTTTAGATTTACACAAGCTGGTTCTGAGGTTTCTGCCCTGTTAGGAAGAATGCCCTCAGCGGTAGGATACCAGCCAACGTTGGCAACGGAAATGGGAGCCATGCAGGAGCGAATTACTTCAACTAAAAGTGGTTCCATTACATCTGTTCAAGCTGTATATGTGCCTGCAGATGACCTTACTGACCCTGCGCCAGCAAATACATTTGCTCACCTTGATGCTACAACGGTACTGTCAAGAAAGATTGCCGAGCTTGGAATTTATCCTGCGGTTGACCCCTTAGATTCAACTTCAAGAATCTTGACTCCTGAAATCGTTGGAGAAGAGCATTACAATTGTGCTCAACGGGTTAAAAGTACACTTCAGCGCTACAAAGAGCTACAAGATATTATAGCCATTCTTGGTATGGACGAGCTTTCTGAAGAAGATAAGATGGTGGTTCATAGAGCAAGAAGGGTTCAGCGTTATTTATCACAACCTTTCCATGTTGCTGAGCAGTTTACTGGGCTTCCAGGAGTATTGGTTGACATTCAGGAAACAATCACAGCATTCAACGACATTCTTGATGGTAAATATGATAAGTATCCAGAGGCTGCCTTCAACTTGAAAGGAGGAATCGAAGATGTTGTTGCTGCCGGAGAAAAAATGCTTGCAGAAGCATAAGCGATATGAAGTTAGATATAATCACTCCAGAGTCAGGTATTTTTAGTGGTGAAGTGAATTCAGTTTCCCTCCCGGGTAAAGATGGAATCTTTCAAGTGCTAAACAACCACGCACCGATTATTTCGGCCTTGACAGAGGGAACACTTGCTATCGACCTGGAAAGCCCTTTGAGTGAAGAGCAAAAGCATGATGCTATAGAAGTAGAATCACCCGATAAAATATCTGTAAAGATTAAAGGTGGGGTTGCTGAGCTGACCAACAATAAACTGATTGTATTAGCAGAATAATTAGAAGGATTTGATAGTAGAAGAAACTGATCAAATCCAACGAATCTTTTTGTTAAGACATGTTAAGCCACTATGTTTAGTAGGCGCTATACAAGAATGTTTACTTATTTTCGTTAAGCTTTATAATGAGTGAATTAAGCCATATAGACTTGAATACTATTCCCGAGCACATTGCCATCATTATGGATGGGAATGGTCGATGGGCAAAAAGTCATGGTAAAGATAGATTGTTTGGTCACTCTAAAGGAGTTGATGCAGTCCGAGAAACACTAAAAACAGCCCAAGAGCTGAAGGTAAAATTTCTAACCTTATATGCTTTTTCTACTGAAAACTGGAACAGACCAAAGGAAGAGGTAGAGGGCCTCATGAATCTGTTGGTCATGTCTCTTGCTAATGAAATTGAGGAAATGAATGAGAATGGAGTGAGGCTTCAGGCGATTGGGGACCTTAAAGGCCTTCCACAAGAATGTCAAAATAGTCTCTATGAAGCGATTGAAAAAACCAAATCCAACACAAACATCACTTTGGTTCTTGCCTTAAATTACAGCTCAAAGTGGGAAATTAAGGAAATGGTTAAAACTTTATCGTCAAAGATTTCCAACAATGAAATTTCTGAGGATGAGATTACCGATGAAATGATTTCCGCTAATCTCACAACTGAAAAAATTCCAGATCCAGAGCTTTTGATTCGAACAAGTGGAGAACGACGGGTGAGTAACTTTTTATTGTGGCAA
>CAJWCX010000094.1 GCA_913031405.1 uncultured Flavobacteriales bacterium
TTCGTTCTGAAGTTGTATTTTTATCAGTTATAATTATGTTCTATGAGTAAATTTAAAATAATTTCATCTGTTTTTTTAGTAAGCATCTTAATTTATTCTTGTCGAAAAGTTGAGGGACCAGGAGGCAGCGTCACAATTAAAGGTATTGTTGTTGAAAGAAATCATGTTGGTAATGCCGTTTTTGAATACCCAGCTGCAGATCAAGACGTTTATTTAATCTATGGAAATGAGAATTCATTTTACGATGATGATATAAAAACGAGCTTCGATGGGAGTTTTGAATTTCGCTACTTACAGAAGGGTGATTATCAGGTATTTGTTTATGAAGAAGACAATGCTGAACCTAGTGGTACTAGTGAGATTCTTATACCAATAAATGCCAGTGAGAACAATCAAATCATTACTCTAGATACCATATACATCAATAACTTCTGATGCAAAGGATTGCTACTTCATGCTTATTTGTAATGTTATTCTTTTTTGGGAGTGCTCAGTCATTTGAAGTTTGGAAGGGGATAGGTCTTAAATATAAAATAAATAAAAAAATACAACTTTCAGGAAGCTATAACATGCGTTTTGGAGACACTCAATTTAGTACATTATTTCCCGAATTTACGGCCAAATATAAAATTACTAAATGGGCACATCTTTCAGTGGATTACAGAAGAGTTTCTAAACGAGAATTGAACGGAAATTATTTGGGTGCAAATCGAATGAATGTAAATATAAAACTCCGGAGAAATATAAATCGCTGGGGCTACAACCTCCGATTGAGGTATCAAATGAGTTCGGCAAACGGTATAAATACCAATTATGAATCTGATTTTGATGAAGCTTTCAGAATAAAACCTCAAGTAACTTATGATATAAAGAAATCCATTTTCACCCCATTTATGGCTGCGGAGTTGTTTTATAATCCTCTGTCGGGTCCTCTGGGTAAGCGCATCGACAAGATGAGATATACCTTAGGGACTGATTTGGAATTAGATGGACCTCACTCTATCGGTGTTTTTATTCGTGTCGATCATCGACTTTACACTGTGAACTCATTTAAAACGATTATCGGAGTTAATTATCAGCTTAATTTGAAGCCGATATTATCGAATTATTCTAAAAAAGGAGAATTATAAGTTTGTTTTTTCCAATATTCATTCAAGATAAGATATTCGATTCTTTACCAAATTGCTTAAAGGAAATGGTAACTGCGAAGCTTGCTAAAATCAACATAACCGTAAAGCTTATGGCAAGTAAACCGTAATCAACAGTACCCCCAATGAGCCCTTTAGTGGTTAGAACAATGTTCAATATGGGTATCATGGCCGTTTGAACATTCAATTCAATTCCAGGAAAAAGACCAATCATGGCAGGGATCAGAACCAATATATTTAGTGGAGCGATGATGCTTTGAGCCTCCTTAAATGTTTTGGTATATACTGCTATCGGAACCATTATGCCCGCAAAAAAAATGGTAAGAGGAAGCAAGAGCAAGAACAGTTTCAAAATAAATCCAATACTTAGAATCTGATGAACCACCTTCATGATTTCTGGGTCGGGTATCATGTCCATGAAATTAATTGAAAGAAATAATCCGAGTAATGCGACGAATGATGCCATCAGTCCCGAACATATAACAACCATCATTTTGCCAACAAGAAATTTCCATCGATCAATGGGGGTAGTCAGCAAAGTCTCAATAGTGCCTCGTTCTTTTTCTCCAGTAAACAGATCAATCGCAGGATACATGCAACCCATAAATCCAAATGCAATAAAAATATAGGGTAAAAAACCTCCAACAAGTTCTCCAATCATTTTTTGACTACTGGCGCTATTTTCGTATACAATATCGAAAGGTTTTATCTTTTGCTCATCGATTCCTAGGGCTTGGAATCTTTTCAATTGTTCCTCTATATTGATTTGTTCAATATATCTCTCAGCGCGCTTTTTGTATCCAACTTGGGTCATGTCAAACGCGCAAATCAGTTGGGTAGAAATGAAGTTTTCTAATTTAGTTGCAAAATCACGATCATAAATGAAGATGAGGTCAAGCTTCTCGTCCTTCAGGTCATTTCTGATTTTTACAGAGTCTCCATGATAGGGGATGAGCGTTTTTGGCCCAAGAGCGTTTGGAATGTTTTGTAGTTTTTGAGAGAAATAATCTCTTGTTTCTCCGATTACTCCAATTTTGATGGTTTTGCTTTCTGCCGATTCTTCGAATGAGGACGATAAACCCACTACAACATTCAAAATTAGTGGGAAAATGAGTAATGGAATCACGAGCATCATGATCAATGTACGCTTATCTCTGAGGGTTTCTTTTAGCTCTTTTTTAAAAATAGTAAAGATCATATTTTAGGATTGAACGGTTTTGATAAATTGACCAGTGAGACTCGTTTCAGTCATGTTTTTCCTGAAGTCACTCATTGTTCCTTGGTATTTTAATTTGCCCTTATGTATAATGGCAAGTCTATCACATAATAAATCAACTTCACCCATGATATGACTAGAAAAGATCACGGTTTTTTGTTGTGATTTACAATCTCTAATCAATTGTATGATACTTTCTGCGGTGATTACATCAAGCCCGCTTGTGGGTTCATCGAAGACGACGACCTCTGGGTTGTGAATCATGGTTCTGCAGATGGATACTTTTTGTTTCATTCCTGTACTGAGCTTAGCAATTCGATTGTGTGCAAAGTCATTCATGTCTAGTAAATCAAATAAATAGTTCTTTCTTTCTGTCAGATCTTTATTGTTAACTCCGTAAAGGGATGCAAAATAATCAATGAATTCGTGAGCATTCAACCTAGCATATAAACCTGTCGACCCCGTTAAAAAACCAATCTTACTTCTCGCTTCATTCGGGTGTGTTATGGCATTGATTCCTCCAATTTCTATGGATCCTTCTGTAGGTTTTATAATCGTTGAAAGCATTCTTAAGGTCGTTGTTTTACCTGCTCCGTTGGGTCCCAATAGAGAAAAAATTTCTCCTGGCCGGCATTCAAAACTTAAATCATCTACTACTAAGGCATATTTATCGTTTGTTTGTAGCTCTTTTTTTTGTTCTTTATTTAATAAGAACTTTTTATGTAAGTTTTTTACATTAATCATTTTTTTGGTTTAAGTTTTCTGTCTTGAAGCTGGATGGCTTTGTTTTTATTGGCTAACTGGCCACAAGCCGCATCGATATCTTTACCTCGGCTTCTCCTTACATTGACAATCATATTCCGCGATTCTAAAAATGAAGCAAAGCGATCTACTTTCTCCGTTTTGGCCTGTTTGAAGGGTTCTCCATCGATAGGGTTATATTCAATGATATTGATTTTACAGGGAACGCATTTGGCAAATTCTGCCAATTCACGTGCATCATTGATTTCATCATTAAATCCATCAAAAATAATGTATTCGAAGGTGATTCTGGAATTTGTTTTTTTATGAAAATATTCTAGTGCCTCTTGGAGCGATTCAAGATTATTCGTTTCATTAATGGCCATTATTTCATTTCGCTTTTCATCATTGGCCGCATGTAGGGAGAGTGCCAAGTTGAATTTAACTTCATCATCACCAAGTTGTTTGATTTTTTTGGCAATACCTGCTGTGGATACAGTAATCCTCTTAGGAGACATGGCGAGGCCTTTATCTGAACAAATCCAGTCAATTGATTTTAGGACGTTTTTATAATTTAACAAAGGCTCTCCCATTCCCATATATACAATATTGGATAACGATTTTGAATAGCGGTTTTCTGCTTCGCTTTTTAAATGAAATACCTGATCGAAAATTTCTCCAGAAGATAAATTTCTTAAAAGCTTCAGACGACCTGTTGCACAGAATGTGCAAGCCAAACTACAACCTACTTGAGAAGATATACAAGCGGTCATGCGTTTTGCAGTCGGAATAAGGACTCCTTCGACTACACTTTTATCATCAATTGAAAAGGCCGATTTAATGGTTTTGTCATTACTAACTTGTTGATCTTTTAAGACAATTTTATCAATAGTAAAGTGTTCATCTAGAAAGGTTTGCAAATCCTTTCCTATGTTTTTCATCTCTTCGAAAGACCCTACATTTTTTTTCCAAATCCAATCGAGAATCTGTTTAGCACGAAACTTGGGAAAATTGTTTGCATTAAGAAATTCAGTCAACTCTTCTAATGAGAGTTGCCTGATTAGATTAGCCTTGGGTGGCATGATTTATCGGTTCAACATGACCGGCATTACGAGCATCAGAACGTCTTCATTTTCTGTTGTTTTGGTCATTGGTGTTAAGATTCCTGCTCGGCTTGGTTCACTCATTGCCAACTGAACCTCATCAGAATCTAAGTTGTTCAACATCTCGACAATAAAACGAGAATTAAAACCAATTTCTAGGTCATCTCCATTATAGTTGCAAGTCAATCTTTCGTTTGATGCATTGGAAAAATCAGTGTCTTCTGCAGAAAGAGAAAGTTCAGACCCAGCTAATTTGAGCTTGATTTGATGAGTTGTTTTATTGGCGAATATGGAAACTCTTTTAATTGAGTTCAGAAATTGCATGCGATCGATCGTCAATACATTCGGATTTTCTTTTGGTATAACGGCTTCGTAATTCGGATATTTACCATCAATAAGCCTACAAACTAAAACCAAATCATTAAAGGTAAATACTGCATTAGATTGATTGTATTCTAGAGTAATTTCCTCATCTCCTGTTAAATTGGCTTTGAGCATATTCAATGGCTTTTTGGGGAGAATAAAGTCCGAACTGTCAGACGATTTAACATCGGTTCTTTTGTATCTCACTAGTTTGTGAGCATCAGTAGCGACAAAAACAATCTCGTTGGCTGAAAATTGGCAGTAGACGCCAGACATCGCAGGTCTCAAATCATCATTTCCTGCAGCAAATAAGGTTCTATTAATGGCGTTAGAAACCACCTCTCCTGAAATTTTAATGGTGCTTTGATTTTCAATATTCGGAAGCTTTGGAAATTCATCACCGTTATACCCTGACATTTTGGATTTTCCGTTGTCATAAGCAATCTCTATCTGATGATTTTCTCTATTTACCTTAAACGTACAAGGCTGATCTGGAAGACTTTTTAAAACATCTAAGACTAGTTTTGCAGGAACTGCAACGGCACTGTCCTCCTCCGATTGAACATCAAGTGAAGTCGTCATCGTGGTTTCTAAATCTGTTGCCGAAACAGTAAGTTTATTTCCTTTTAAACTGAACAAAAAGTTATCTAATATAGGTAGTGTATTACTCGTATTTAATACTCCTGAAATATTTTGTAAGTGACGTAAAAGGGTCGCACTAGAAACAATAAAATTCATTGAACAATTATTTTATACAAAAATAACAATTCAGATGAGATAAACTGTTTACACAATTGTGAGATTTCAACCAGGATATTTTGAAACAAAAAAAGTTCTTAAATAGACTTTGTATGCGACACGTATGACCATGGTCTCGGTAAGACTTGTGTTATCGTTATTAAGTGTTTCCTTCAAATCAATAATGTACAATAATCTTTGAATATTTACTTGGGATACTTGTTGTCCTATTTTATCATTCAGTTCCTCTTGGGTTGTGCATTTTTCAAGTTCTGAAATGGGCAGATCGATTCCGCATAGGCCAAAATCTTTTGATAGTTGGTCATATGTCTTCTTGCGGAAATCATCTTGTTTCCAGAATTCCAATAAAAGCCTTTGGAAATGCTTTAATTCTATGTTAAAGTTTTGATTTTTCAATGTATCTTCAAGGTCTGATTTTTACT
>CAJWCX010000095.1 GCA_913031405.1 uncultured Flavobacteriales bacterium
GGTTGTAATAAGTGGCGCATATTCTTTTAGTTTTTTGTAGAGATAAAAGTTGGTTGTATCTCCTTCCATTGTTGGACTTAGAGCAAAAATGATCTCCTCTACTTTTTTTGAATTCACTTTTTCAAGTAAGGGTTGGATGTTGAGATCGTTTGGTCCAATGCCATCCATGGGAGAAATTACTCCACCCAAAACATGATACTTTCCTTTAAACGCTCCAGTTGATTCCACTGCAATGATGTCTCTAATGTCCTCAACGACACAGATGATTTCGGAGCTTCTATTAGGATTTAGGCAAATATCACAAACTGGTTGGTCAGATATATTTCCACATTCTTTGCAATTGATTACGTTCAGCTTGAGATCTATAATAGCGTTGGCAAAATCATGTATTTCATGTTCGTTTCGCTTTAATAAATGCAAAGCCAATCTTAAAGCAGATCTTTTTCCGATTCCGGGTAGGCTTGATAACTGCTCAACCGCGTTGTCTAAAATCTTTGATGGGGTTTGCATGATTAAAAGTAATCATTTTCATTCTTTAAAAGATAAATGTTTAACGGTTTAAATGGCAATGCTTAACTTTGAAATGAAATGCCTCAGCAACAAATTAATATACAGAATAAAAAAGCAAGATTTGAGTATCATTTACTTGAAGAATATGTTGCTGGTATCCAGCTAAAAGGCACCGAAATTAAGAGTATAAGAAACGGGAAGGCCAGTATTATGGAGGCATATGGTGTCTTTCATGCGGGTGAAGTCTACATTCGAAACATGTACATTTCTGAATATGAAAAAGGTAGCTATAATAACCATAAGCCTAGAGCAGACAGAAAATTACTACTGAATTCAAATGAAATTATCAAAATCGAAAAGTTTTTGAAAACAAAAGGGAATACATTGGTACCTGTGAAGTTGTTTTTATCTGAAAAGGGATGGTTGAAAATTCTAATCGCATGTGCTACCGGAAAGAAAACGCATGATAAAAGACAAGATCTAAAATTGAAGGATGCTAAGCGTGAAATGGATCGTGCTCTGAAAAAAAATAGATAAAAAAAGACGAGAAATGTTTAGGATTAGTCACGGATTACCGCATACCCTGGGTATTTTGATTTATCAAAAGTGAACTTTGAATCGGAAATAGGTTTGTTACTTTCGAACTTAGTTAAATGATAGCTCATCGTTGTTCCATCATTAGCTTTCATAATGGCTTTCTTTAATGCTTTTGATTTTTCCGAAACATATAGAATGATTGTATGATAATCTGCATTTTCGGGATCTAAAGGGTATAGGTTGATAACATGAACATTTTCACCATTGAAGGAAGCCAATTTTGAGTATTTATTCTTAAATCCTGATTCCCAAATGGTCATTAATTTTTTTGGGTTCATACTTTCTTCATCGTCACTATATTCTGATTCGTAAACCGATTTTTCTTCTGAAATAATGGTCCACGTTTTATAACCATTAGATAATAAAGTAATCTCACCATAACTAGCAAAGAATTTATTACCCTTGACCCAACCTTTTCCTTTTTCGCTTTCGTTTACTCCAGTTGCTGTGTTTTTGATGTTGGCATTGAATTCAACATAAAAGGTGTTCATATTTTTCATAGAACTTGACAGCGAATTCAAAATGGATTGAGACTTACTGGTTTGCGAGAAACTGTTTAAAGCCAAAAGGCAGAACAAAAAACTAGTAGCGATGATTTTCATATATATAAATTTACTTGCAAATATCAGAAATTATGCCAAACAAAAAAATTATGATGATTTATAGATAAATTTTGTAATGATCTCTGTGTAAAGTTTGGTGAATCAGATAATCTTAATAACTTTGCGCTTCTTAAAATTAATTATGAATCGAGGTTTCGTACCTCAAATTATAACACATTATGGCAACACGAATTCGTTTACAACGTCACGGTAAAAAAGGAAAACCATTTTTTCACATTGTAGCAGCAGATAGTAGATCAAAAAGAGATGGTCGTTTTATTCAAAAGTTGGGAACATATGATCCAACTGTAAATCCAGCGATTATCAACTTGAATTTTGATGATACTTTAAATTGGGTCCAAAAAGGAGCTGAGCTTACTGATACTGCAAGAGCAATACTCTCCTACAAAGGTGTTTTGTATAAAAATCACTTGTTAAAAGGAGTAGTTAAAGGAGCTTTAACTGAAGCTGATGTCGAAAAGAAGTTTGAAAAATGGCTGAAAGAAAAAGAGGCTAAAGTTCAAGCTAAAATTGACGGGCTCGAAAAAAGTGCGGCAAAAGCAAAATTGGATCAGTTTAAATCTGAGTCTGCTGTTAAGGAAGCAAGAGCGGCTGCAATTATTGCAAAAAATACTCCTGCTCCAGAAGAAGCACCTGTTGAGGCTGCAACTGAAGAAGCACCTGTTGAGGCTGCAACTGAAGAAGCACCTGTTGAGTCTGCAACTGAAGAGGCACCTGTTGAGTCTGCAACTGAAGAAGCACCTGCAGAAGATTCTTCTGATGACTCTGAAAAAAAGGAAGCGCCATCTGCTGAATAAGCAGTTATGGATTTACAAGATTCCATTTACATAGGACAAATTGCGAAACTCCACGGATACAAAGGTGGAGTTTCTTTGTTTTTAGATGTAAGCGATCCATTGGCATATAAAGAGACTGAAAGTTTTTTTGTCGAAATAGACGGTATTCTTACCCCGTTTTTTGTCGAGTCACTTAAATTAAAAAACAAAGGTTTTGCCGCTGTTAAATTCCAAGGCGTTGAGTCCGAAGAGCAAGCTCTTTCTTTGATCAAAAGAAAGGTATACATTCCAAAATCAGATGTGAAGCAAATAGATCATTTACGATTGAATGACCATGAAATTATTGGTTATTCCGTGGAAGATGAAAACAAGGGAGCTATTGGCACTGTAGTCAACGTGGTTGATTTAAAATCAAACCCCTTAATTGTCATTGATTTTAAAGAAAAAGAAATTCTAATTCCTCTTGTGGAAGATCTTATTGTTCATGTTGATCAAGATTCAAAGAGGATGAAAATTAATGCTCCGGAAGGTCTGATTGATCTTTATTTAGATTAATCCCAGACATACTTTCATTCGTATAATTCGCTTCGCAGATTCATTTACAGAACTATTGAATTCTTTATTCCCTGTTTTATAGTGCTCCCAAATTTCTTTATGTGCTTTTCTAGCGTTAGCAGGCATCAATAGGATATCGCACCCAGCTGCTATGGCTTTTACCGAGTTGTTTGGCACATTTCTAACACCACCCATATTCATGGCATCGGTAACGATGATTCCCTTGTATTCCATTTTTTCTCTAAGTAATTCAGTAACTACCTTTTTTGAACACGTAGATGGAAGACCATTGGTATCGAATTCTTTGTTTCCTTCTATAGCTATATGTGCAACCATAATAGAAAGAACACCATTAGCAATCAAAGGCGGATAATTAGAGATTTCTTTCAGTTCTCCTTTAATCACCTGTAGAGATTTATGGGTGTCTCCTGATACTAGGCCATGTCCAGGAAAGTGTTTAGCAGTCGCTATAATGTTATTCTCTTGTGTTGCTTTTATAAACGCATCCGACCACGGAATAATGTTTTCAGGATTTTTACCGAAACTTCGGTAGCCCACTGTTTTATTGGGTGACATATCAACCACTGGCGAAAAGTTATAGTTGATTCCAATATCATTAAGGTCCTTTGAAATGGTGTTTGCTACCGCGATGACTTCCTTAATGGAATCAATCTCATTTGCTTTTTTTACTAGGGCAGAACCCATTATTTTTCGATTCACAAGACTCGGTTCTGCATCTGCACTATACAAAAATGGAAGGTTTCCATATTTAATGTTTGATTGATTAAAATCTTTAATCCAACCCGTAAATTCTTCTTTTGTGCCATTAAGCATAAGGATTCCCCCAATCAATTGGTCCTTTATTAATCCGTTGATGGTCTCTAGTGTTTGACCGTATCGGCCGACTGCAGGCATGATGAGCTGCGCCACAAGTGCTTTATCGTCAAGAGTGCTGTATATAGAGTCTACATAATGCTCCAAAGTAGGATCTTCGGTAAGGTAGTCATCCAAAGAAAAAAGGGGTAGTTTATTATTTTGATGTAGCTCTTTATTTATGGTTTGTTGTTCTTGTGGCTCTTGTGCGCAATT
The DNA here is from genome assembly GCA_913031405.1 of uncultured Flavobacteriales bacterium. Taxonomy (GTDB): domain Bacteria; phylum Bacteroidota; class Bacteroidia; order Flavobacteriales_D; family Crocinitomicaceae; genus UBA952. The sequence goes on from CAJWCX010000095.1 coordinate 4,151, forward strand.
GCTTAATAGAACCATACAAAAAAGAAATACCGGTGTTTTGGAAATGCTCATGCGATTATTTTTTTTAAAAATAACAACAAGATTTAGGCCGATGTCATTAACCTATGGATACTTATACACACGAAAGCTGTCAATAACCTTCTATTCACTTGAAAAAATCTTTCCAAAGTAGCTATCAAAATCCACTGAAGACCACATGTTTTTAGATCGATAAGCTTGGGTTTCAATGATCTGTCCAGATCGGTTGGTTTTAAATTGATATCCAAAGAAGGGCTGTGTGTTTTTTTTGTTGGTCAAAAGGGTAGATACACCAAAGCGTAAATCAAAGAAATACAGACTGGAATCTTGTTTGGAAATATACCCGTAGTCATTACAAAACAAACGCAATTCATTTGAATAGTTCTTTCCTTTCCATTTAAGCTCATCAAATGGGATGTGGTCTTTTTTCGAAATGATTTGGATGTCGTTTTTTTGAAAGGGGTAGAATATAGATTTGTATCCCAAAACAAATTCGTTTTCATTTTCACCAAGTATGTTCCAATAGAATGAGGTTAGGGGCATTGGTTTGACCATAATGCGATTTGTTTTGTCCACGCCAGCCTCTTTGAAATAGCTCTGAGCATTAGATAAAATGATAAGCTTTACGACGACTCCCCAAAGAAGATAAGCGCTAGAGTAGGAAAGACCAAATAGATTGATACGTTTCCTCCAAATAGAAGACCTATTAAGGAAAAGACAAGTGAGGAGACATAAAGCAAAAGGTCCAGTGTATAGGGGGTCTAATACGAAAATGGTATTGAAGGCAATTCTGAAATCAAAAGGCCATAAAAACTGAGTTCCATAATTGGTAAACATATCCAGAATGGGATGGGTAACAATGGCCAAGAAAAAGAGCCAAAACCAAGTCTTAAAGGCGTGCCGATTTTGGTAGAGTTTAGAAACGGCATAAGCAAACAAAGGACTAAAAAAAACTGCAAATAGTAGAGAGTGGCTAAATCCTCTATGAACTAAAGAAGATTCAATAGGATGATAGAAGAATCTAAGAAACACATCGAGATCGGGAATTGTGCCTGCAATCGCTCCCCACAGGGCGGCTTTATTGCCAAGCTTTTTTCCACCTACAGCTTCTGCTACTGAAGCTCCAAGGACAATCTGAGTCAGTGAATCCAAAGGTTCACTTATCGATTATCGGGGTCTTCAGAAGAACCAAGTGTCAATAGGTTCTCATAAAGACCTACTTGCTTTCCTTCTAATATTCCTTTAATCATTCGGATTTTTGCTTCCTCATTCTGAATCAGAATGTTGTCGATTTCGGACGGTGCAAGATTGCTCATCAGCTGAACCTGATTGTTTTTACGTGTGATTCCCATCACAATGATTTGTAGCTTTTCATTTTGTTCAGCTGTGAGCTGAAGGACCTCCGTAAGCTCGTTAATTTCAATAAGAGCCAGTTCATTGGCATCAGCTGGGGTCGTATTGTTCACTTGTGAATACATCACAGAGGATGCGAATAAGATAAAGGAGAAAAAGAGAATAGATTTCATCATGATAAATTTAAGTCATAAAATTAAAGGTTTTTTTAGTCTT
>CAJWCX010000096.1 GCA_913031405.1 uncultured Flavobacteriales bacterium
AAAACGCTCTGCTACCGAAGGAAAACGAATGCCTTGTCCTAATGAAGCTCTTAAATGAGAAGACGGATTGATTTCGTAATGCCATCCCGCCCTAAAAATTGGATATACTGGAATCGCCAATGAATCAAGAGCCTCGTCACGGTCCAAATACTTAAAGTAAACGTTTGAATCAAAATCAAGAGTATCAATCTTATAGCACTCCAAACGCATACCAGCGGAAAAGTCCATTTTCTGAAACTTGCTTTCAATTTGGGCATAAGCCGCAGCGTTTTCTGATAGATGATCGCCAAACACCCAGCTTTTGATCCTGTTGTTTGTATTTGAAAAACCTGCTGTAAGGGTGTTTCCAACACCCATGTTTCTCTGAAATTGATAATCAAAATAATACATTTCCGCAAGCGAATTAGCATATAAGTTCTCAGTATTTCCAGTAGTAACGAGGTAATATCGTGATTTGAAATAGTGCTTGTTTTTGTATTTATCGTAAAGTTTTACATAAGGGTCTACACTTAGACGTATAGATTTTTGTCGATCAATGGTATTGTCTTGAGGAACATAACCCATAGAATCGTTCTTCCACAATACAAAAACTCCTACATCTTGATATTGTAGGTTGTAGCTTAATCCCGTCTTTAATTTTTTATTCTTTTCTGGCTTAAAGTAAAAAGTACCATTCAAACGATATCGTTCTTCGCTCTCATGCATCCTAAATCCTGAATCTAAATAGGCATTTGCTCCAATTGTAAAGCCAAAATTTTTATATGACTTTCCATAATAAATATCTGCCATATGAAACATTGGATTCTTATCCCACCATTTCATTGAAGACCTTTTGGGGTTGTCATAGATTCCTGTTTGTATTTTTGCCTTAAGTGTTCCCTTAGGCCCTGGCTCTTTTTCTGTTAAAGCAATGACTCCATTCAAGGCACCACTTCCATATAAAACGGATGAAGCCCCCTTCATAATCTCAATTTGAGAAGCTTGCTCCATCGGTATGGCATTCCATTTCGCGTCTCCAATATCAGGTGACATCATGGGGATACCATTCCACAACAATAGAACACGACTTCCCGCACCGTAAGCAAAACCACCACCACCTCGAATACTAACCTGACCATCCATTGCATAAACTCCTGGACTTTGATCTACAGCTTGCTCAAGATTTGCATATCCTTTGTTGTTGATTAACTCAGGCGTCAATATTTCCATTGACACAGATATGTCCTCAATATCCTGAGTTCGCCTTCCTGCCGATACAACGACCGTTTTTATTTCAAGGACTTGCTCGTAAAGAAAAAAATCAAGTCTCATTGGACCGTCTACAAGAACTGAATCGGACATATATCCTATTAAGGATGATTTTATCCATATTGGATAAGAGCTTGGATTAAGTTTGAAATTACCAGACACATCGGAAACGACCTTTTGACCTCCCATCACCTCAACACGAGCACCATAGATTTCATCTCCACTATTTCCGTCTTTTACAGACCCGTATACTTGTGAAAAAGATGTAAATAAAGATAAGTTAAACGCAGAAAACAAAAAGAATAATACTGAGTACCGCATGAAAAATATAGTTAACTTATATAACGAATCTAATAAAATTTTGGAATTAAAAATGGAATTATATAAAATCGCAGCAGCAAATTTGAAAGGAATAGGGAGAAACAAATTAAAACAAATATGCAGTAGGATTGGTAGTTTAAACGGTGTTTTTGAAAAGAGCACTGACGAACTATCAGCAATTTTAGAGGTTAAAAAAGACCTAGTGCGAAAGATGGGTAGAAAAGGTGCATTAGAACAAGCAGAATATCAACTTGCTTTCAATCATAAATATGGCATCCAAACATTGTATCATGAAGACTCCCATTACCCTGATTTATTAAAAGAATGCCCAGATGCTCCCATTTCATTTTTTTTCAAGGGATCAATAAACCTCAATCAATCAAAAGCAATCTCAATTGTAGGAACAAGAAAAGCAAGCTCATACGGCCAAGAAAATGTGGAACAGATCATTTCAAGTTTGAAGGGTAAAAACATCATAGTTGTAAGTGGTTTGGCCTATGGAATCGATACTTTTGTCCATGAATGCTGCCTTAAATATCAGATACCGACCATTGGTGTTCTCGCTCATGGGCACCATACTATTTATCCCAAATCTAATGGCACTCTTGCAAAGAAAATGACGCGTCAAGGGGGTTTATTGAGCGAGTTCGGAATTCATGAACCCCTGTCAAAATGGAATTTTCCGAAACGAAATAGAATCATTGCAGGCTTATCAGAACTCACAATTGTGATTGAATCTCCTAGCAAAGGAGGGTCTCTTATTACGGCTGAAATGGCAAACGGATATAATCGAGAAGTTATGGCCGTTCCTGGACCCTTGTTTTGTTCGAATTCAAGCGGATGTAATGAGTTGATTAAAAATCAAAAAGCCCATATGATGACCTCTCCAGGTGATGTCTTTTCAATAATGGATTGGGATGAAAATTATTTTGTGAAAGATGTGAAATACGATCTAAAGCCAGAAGAAAAAGTCCTAGTGACATTTCTCATGAATAAGACCAACTCAACTTTTGATCAACTGACAGAAGGAACAAAATTCTCTGCGGCCCTTTTACAATCAATCATTTTAAAACTAGAACTTAATGGAATCATCCATTCACTACCCGGATCAAGATTCAAAATCAATCACAGAGTAATCGGACAAAGTATGGTGTAAATATGAGGAGGCCTATGACCGCACTAATGACCGCACAAGTCAGAACTGCCGATGCTGAAATATCTTTAATCTTCCCAATTTTAGAATCCATTTTTGGCTCAATATAATCACAAATATTTTCAATAGCTGTATTGAACATCTCTGCACTAAAAACCATAGCAGAAGTAAAAAGAACAAGAATCCATTCCCATGTTTTTATCTGAAAAAAAAATCCTAATAACAAAATCAAAAAAAATATAAATACGTGAACTTTAAAATTGCGCTCCCCTCGAAAAACAGTAGCTAAACCATCTAAAGCCGCCTTAAGTCGATTTTTTTTTATCATTTTTTGTTTCTTATATTCTTTGAAGCGAAAATACACTATTTTTGTATTACGTTCTTTAAATTAACTTATGAAGAAAGGTGGAGGGAGTGGCCCGTAGAAACCTTGACAACCTGCTGTATACGAAAGTAAGGTGTTAATTCCAATCGATTAAACCGATAAGATAAGTATAAACAAAATCCATGGAGATTCTTCTTTTTTAATAAAAATATGAAAGATACGATTGAATCTCTTCTTGAAAAACGAATTTTGATTTTAGATGGAGCCATGGGAACCATGATTCAGCGTCATCATCTGGAAGAGTTTGATTTTAGAGATGGCGCATTCGATGATCATGACAAACCCTTAAAAGGAAATAATGACCTTTTATCGATTACACGTCCTAATATCATTAAAGACATTCATCGACAATATTTTTTAGCTGGAGCCGATATTGTTGAGACCAACACCTTTTCGGGTACATCTATTGCTCAGTCAGACTATGACCTTGAGTATGCCGTATATGATATCAACTATCACAGTTCAAAAATCGCGAAAGAGGTAGCTAACGAGTTTACAGACAAACCTCGTTTCGTTGCTGGCTCAATAGGACCCACCAATAGAACTGCATCAATTTCACCAGACGTCAACGATCCTGGTTATCGGGCTGTTACTTTTGATGATTTGGTTGTTGCATACACCGAACAAGTTAATGCGCTAATTGATGGAGGAGTTGACATCCTTCTTGTGGAAACCGTATTTGATACGCTGAATGCAAAGGCTGCTTTGTATGCCATTCAATCAGTCTTTGATGAACGATTAATAAGACTTCCCATTATGGTTTCCGGTACAATTACTGATCAAAGTGGAAGGACACTAACGGGGCAAACGACTGAAGCATTTCTTGTATCATTGGCACACATCCCACTGATGAGTATTGGTCTCAATTGTGCCTTAGGTGCCAACCTAATGAGGCCCTATCTACAAATATTAAATAAAACATCTTCATTTCCGATTAGTGCTCACCCCAATGCCGGTTTACCCAATGAATTTGGAGAGTATGACGAGACACCTGAAATGATGGCTGATCAAATTGAAGTGTTTCTTAAAGAAGGTTTGATCAATGTGATTGGAGGATGCTGCGGAACTACACCAGAGCACATTATTGAAATTGAAAAAAGAGCAAGAAAATACAAACCAAGAACCATAAGCTGATGTGGATTGATACGCTAAAATTATCGGGTCTTGAGCCTCTTATTGTTACAAGTGATAGCAATTTTATCAACATAGGAGAAAGAACCAATGTAACGGGTTCTCGTGCGTTTTTGAGAATGATACAATCCGGTGACTATGAGTCTGCTCTTGCTGTTGCTTTAGATCAAGTAAACGGTGGAGCACAGATTATAGACATCAATATGGACGAAGGAATGATCGATGGTAAAGAGGCGATGGTTCGTTTTCTAAACCTGATTGCTTCTGAACCCGATATTGCTCGTGTTCCTGTAATGATTGACAGCTCAAAATGGGATATCATTGAAGCAGGACTCAAATGTATTCAGGGAAAAGGAGTGGTCAATTCCATTTCATTAAAAGAGGGGGAAGAGGAATTTAAACGACAAGCGAAAATCATCAAAAGATTCGGTGCTGCCGTCATTATAATGGCCTTCGATGAAGAGGGGCAAGCTGATAATTATGAAAGACGAATTGAAATTTGTGAAAGATCTTATCGCATTTTAGTGGATGAAGTTGGTTTCAATAAACATGATATCATTTTTGATCCAAACATTTTCCCAGTGGCCACAGGAATGGAGGAACACAACAACAATGCTGTAGATTTTTTCAATGCGACTCGTTGGATCAAAAAGAACCTCCCTGGAGCTCGTGTAAGTGGCGGGGTATCAAATGTGTCTTTTTCGTTTAGAGGAAATAACAAAGTTCGTGAAGCCATGCATTCTGCTTTTCTTTATCATGCCATATCTCATGGCATGGACATGGGCATTGTAAATCCAACAATGTTAGAAATATATTCGGATATCGATAAAGAACTTTTATCATACGTTGAAGATGTATTACTCAATAAAAGGGAAGACGCTACAGAACGAATACTCAACTATGCAGAGACGATTAAAGGGGAAGGGAAGAAAAAAGAGGTAGACTTATCTTGGAGAGAAACATCGGTTCAAAAGCGTTTGTCTCACGCACTAATAAAAGGACTCGTTGAGTTTATCGACGAAGATGTTGAGGAGTGCAGGAATCAATACGAAAGGCCAATTGAGGTTATTGAAGGTCCACTAATGGATGGAATGAATATCGTAGGAGATTTGTTTGGAAGTGGGCAGATGTTTTTACCTCAGGTGGTCAAGTCGGCTAGAGTCATGAAAAAAGCAGTTGCATATCTGTTACCCTTCATTGAAAAAGAAAAAGGTGGAGAACAGCAATCGAATGGTAAAGTCCTTATGGCCACTGTCAAAGGAGATGTTCATGACATCGGAAAAAATATTGTTGGGGTAGTTTTAGGCTGCAACAATTACGAGATCATAGATCTCGGAGTTATGGTTCCGGCGGAAAAAATCATAGAGACTGCGATTCAAGAAAATGTCGATATCATTGGTTTAAGTGGACTCATTACTCCCTCGTTAGATGAGATGGTTCATGTGGCTAAAGAGATGGAAAGAGCAAAAATAAATATTCCTTTACTTATCGGCGGAG
>CAJWCX010000097.1 GCA_913031405.1 uncultured Flavobacteriales bacterium
CCCTCTTTAAGATAAGATACTGTGGTTTTCCCAACATTAATCAACTTAATCTTCATTCATCCACCGCTTCAACAGATTGGACCTCTGGAGCAACTTTTTTTAGGGCTTCCTCTAGGCCAGCTCGCATTGTCATATGACTCATTGAACAATCACTGCAAGATCCTAGTAGCCTCACTTTTACAATTAAATCTTCTGTTAAATCAACAAATTCCATATCGCCGCCATCAGCATGCAAAAAAGGGCGAAGCTGATCTATAGACTGATTGATTTTTTGTATAAGTGTTTCTTTATCTTTCATTGTTTTTCGATTTTTCAATGATATTCATTTCTATTATAAATTTACTCACCATATCTCCTAGAAGATTGGATATCTCACTATTTGCTTGTAGGACAGCTGGTTGCCCCGTATCACCTGACTCTCTCAAGCTCTGCACAATAGGAACTTGTCCCAAGAAGGGAATACCCAGACCTTCAGACAGGTTTTTAGCTCCATCTCTTCCAAAGATATAATACTTATTATCTGGCAACTCTTTCGGAGTAAACCATGACATATTTTCTACCAAGCCAATAATCGGAACTTTAACGTTGTCCATCTTAAACATATTCACCCCTCTTCTTGCATCAGCTAAAGCAACTTCTTGTGGTGTACTGACAATAATAACGCCGTCCAATGGAATAGATTGGATTAAGCTTAGGTGAACATCTCCCGTTCCGGGCGGTAAGTCAACAAAAAGATAATCTAACTCTCCCCAATACGCTTCATTAAACATTTGCAACAATGCTTTAGAAGCCATTGGTCCACGCCAAACTACGGCATTTTCCTTATCCGTAAAAAACCCTATCGACAATATTTTAACTCCGTGAGAAAAAATAGGCTCTATAAATGATTTTTCATCAATCTGAACCATTTGAGGTCGTTCACTGACCAAGTCAAACATTGTGGGCATCGACGGACCATAAATATCCGCATCAATAAGACCCACTCGATAACCTAACTTAGCCAAACCGGCGGCCATATTAGAGGTCACTGTTGATTTACCCACTCCTCCCTTTCCCGAAGCGACAGCAACAATATGTTTAACGTCAGGTAAAATCTTTCTTAGTGATTTCAATTCGCTTGACTTTTGCAATACTTGACAGTGAACCTCTATGTCTTTGCCTACTCTTGACTTTAAATTGAACTCTACCGCCTCCCTCATTCTATTTCTTGCATGCATTGCAGGGTTACTCACAAAAACGGTAAGACTTATCTTATTTTGATCAATAATTAAATCCTCAATTAGATTAGAAGAAATAATATCTTTGTTGAGTTCGGGCTCAATAACGTTCGATAAGGCGTCCAACACATCTTCTCTTTTCATTACATCTGCGTATTAATAGACTTGAAAGATAAAAATGACTTTAAAATGAAATCAATAACTTTCTTGGAGTCTCCTTTCTCATTATTTCTAATTTCATAATATACACCATTAATGTATTTCACCCCATACAAATGATAAGTAGATATAACCTTAGAAGATAAATTTAATTCCCTTTTATAAATAACATAGTCCTCTTTTTGTTCTATGATTTGAGTTTTAAAAATATCCTGTGCTTCTAACTTTCGAATAAATTCAGGCATTCTATATTGGTAATCCCCATAATCTTCAATGAAAATATTGAAATTCCTTCCTGCAGTAATTTGCCACTTAAAATCTCCCTCATCATGTATGATTTCAGACTCAAATGAAGCGCCAATACCAGCTGTTTCATTGGGTATCATTATCGAAGCTTCGATACCATATAAATCAAGAAGATGCTTGTCAAATTGATAATAATCAATCCCTGTCCGAGGGTCCGAAGTTGTAATTGGCTCTTCCGAACATGAAATCATGACAGAAAGCACCATTAAACACATTTGTAATGTTCTCATAGAATGATGAATCAAAGATACACTTTTCATTGATTCTTTTTTTCATCTTTGTATAATGAAACAAACTGTTTTAAGCCTTGCCGGTTTTTTTATCTTGTTCGCAATCATATTAGGTGCATTTGGAGCACATTCGCTTGAAAACCATCTTAACTCCGAGGAGATAAACTCATTACAAACGGGTATACAATATCAGCTATTTCATGGGTTAACACTAGTCATTTTGGGCTTTAACTTTGATAAAATCAAAATGGCAAAGCTCATGACGACAGGAATCATTTCGGGGACCATTTTATTTTCGGGCTCCATTTACTTACTTACATTAGATCAACTTTTAAATATAAATCTAGGATTTTTATGGCCCGTAACCCCAATAGGTGGAATGATTTTAATTTTTACTTGGCTTTTATTTGCAATAGTAAATAGGAAAAATACTAACTCTTGAGCTTTGATAAATATTTCTGAATATACTTACCAAGAACATCAAATTCAAGATTGATAACACTTCCTTTTTTTAAATTTTTAAACGTGGTATTTTCGTAGGTATAAGGGATAATACAAACCGAAAAATCTTTGTCCTCTGAATCTACAACAGTTAGACTAGTTCCATTGACGGTAATTGAACCTTTCTCGACAGTAATATGATCAGCTTCATAAGAAAAGAAAAACGCCCAACTTCCATCTTGCTCCTTTATATCCGTACAGATCGCCGTGCAATCCACATGACCTTGTACAATATGACCATCAAAACGACCATCATTTTTCATGCATCGTTCTAAATTCACCGCCGTACCGACTTCCCATTTCCCTATAGCAGTTCTTTTTAAGGTTTCCTGAATTGCAGTAACCACATATTGATCTGCTTCAACATGAACAACCGTCAAGCAACAACCGTCATGTGCCAGGCTTTGATCTATTTTCAATTCAGAGGCCATCTTTGCTTTGATCTTAAAATGAGTATTACCCCCATCATTTTCAATAGCTACAACATGACCCAACTCTTCTATGATCCCAGTAAACATTTGCGAAAACTACTAATTAATTTTTGAATGACCTTTATAAGGTTCTTAATATATATTCCACCCTATCCTTCAAATAGGGAACCTCAACCTTGTAATACCTTTTGTAATCCGGATGTAAAACGACCAAGAACATCTTTGAAACCTCAAGCTGATAATTCTTTTCCAAAATATAACGATACAAACTTAATTGAACCGTGTAATGATTATAGGCCGTATCTCCCATGTCATCAAACCCAAAAAGTCCTTTCTCCCATCGATTTTCGACTATTGGTTTACCCGAAATAGAATCAACAATCTTAAGACTCCTCTTCCAGTCATACATTTCATAATGAGTGTCGTTTTTAGCTATAAAATCAATTGTACCCGAAACTTGATACTCCTCATCAAAAATTCTCCATTCCGTTCTATAGGGCTCCAAAAACATATGTTCATCATGGAATTTTAGGAAAAGTCCAAATTCTTGAGGTTCTTGATAATTTTTACCTAAATAAAATTTTTCAATTTGATCGTGTAAAAGTGTACCTTTTTTAGAGGCCTCTATTCCTTTCTCTTCCCACATTTGCTTAATGATATAATCTTGTAGACCCCAATAACGATGAGAAGGGTTCCAATTTCTTCCATTCTTCATTTTTAGTATAGCTTCTTCTGCATCGAAAACAGGGAAAAACTTGGAAACTAAAGTGGTTACAGAATTGTACTGATTACCATCTATTTTGTAAATATGATCAGTAGGAAAAAATTGACAACGCCCATCCCTCTCGTGCCTGTTAATATGGTTGCAGTCCAGCATATCAATTACATTTTACTCGTTTTGAATTGAACAAAAACAGATCCAAACTCATTCTGAAAATATTAGTCGACTTGACTTAATTTAAGCATATTTGATCCTCCCAAATCTTCTAGAGGAATTGAAGCAATATTAATAATTAAGTCACCCACTGCCAAATATCCTTCTGATTTCATCAAATACTTGATGTCTGCAATGGTATGATCTGTACTAATTTGTTTGTTATAATAAAAAGCCTTCACTCCCCAAACTAGGTTAAGCTGTGTAAGAATCTTACGATTACTTGTAAAAACAAAAATATTGGCTTTGGGTCTTTGAGAGGCAATTTTGTAGGCCGTATAACCCGAAAATGACATTGTAATGATCGCATCAACATTAACTCGTTGGGCCAATCTACAAGAGTTGTAACAAATAGAATCGGAAATAAAACGTTCCTTATTTTTTTCGGGGGGCTGCTCTTTGTAGTAAATTGCTCCGCTAGACTCCATTTCGCAAACAATTCTTGACATGGTATTAATGACCTCAACCGGATATTTTCCAACCGAAGTCTCTGAAGACAACATTACCGCATCTGCTCCATCTAATACTGCATTCGCAACATCATTAACCTCTGCCCTTGTGGGTGACATTTGGTGAATCATAGACTCCATCATCTGAGTAGCAACAATAACTGGTTTTGCTTGTCTTATTCCTTTCTCGATTAGCATTTTTTGTGTTAAAGGAACATTCTGAAAGGGTATTTCAACACCTAAGTCTCCCCTAGCAACCATAATTCCATCACTTTCCTTTATAATGTCATCAATACATTTGAGCGCTTCGGGTTTTTCAATCTTTGCAATAACCCTTGCCTTTGCCCCCGCCGTTGCTAAGATGTGCTTTAAATCAATAATATCCCGAGCTGACCTCACAAAAGAAAGTCCAATCCAATCCAAGTCCATCTCAATAGCAAATTTTAAATCTTCTTGATCCTTCTCGGTAAGGCTTGGCATTGATATTCTAGTGTTAGGGAAATTCACCCCTTTATTTGAGGAGAGAATTCCACCCTGAATAATTTTACAAGTAATCACTTTTTTACCGTCACTACTTACAACCTTTAAAATCAATTTCCCGTCATCTAAAAGAATGTCTTCACCCTTCTTTACATCATTCGGAAGCTTATTATAATTGATTGAAAAAGCCTTTTCCGTACCAATAATATCATCTGTTTGAATGAGCACTGTTTTTCCATTCTTCAATAAAACTCCTGAGTCTTGCATCTCTCCCGTCCTTATTTTTGGACCCTGCAGGTCAGCAAGGATAGCTACATGGGAACCCAACTCCTCATTTAGTTCTCGAATCGAATTGATCACCCGTTTGTGATCGTCATAAGAGCCATGCGAAAAATTTACTCTACAAACATTCATTCCCGCGGAAATCATGTCTCTTAATATCTCTTTTGAAGATGAAGCTGGTCCAATAGTAGCTACAATTTTTGTCCTTTTCATGAGCATTAGTCGTTTAGATATTCTGAGAATTCAAAATTATTGCTAGTGAAAGAAAAAACAGCAATAATTCCGTTAACCTGTCTTAATTCTAGTATTAAATCCTCTAAAGTATAAACATAATTTTCTCTTAAAATCAAGAAAAAATCAAGCTTGTCGTTTTGAGTAAATAGCGTAGATGCCTTTTGTTTATTTTTTACCAGAAAAAATTTGGAAAAATCATCTTCATTCTCGTGAATGTAATATTCGTAAGCCATCAAATCTTTATTTTTGTTAGGGAGATTAAAACAATCTTCTCCTTTTTGAAAACTTAAATCCAAATGAGTATTTAGCTCCCATGCCAAGCGATAATCACTTAAAGCAGATGATATTCCTATGATAGGGAATTCAATCTCATCATCAAGAATTAATTTGATTTTTTTTACGCGAGTCATAATATTGTAAAGTTACATAATAATCAAAAGCGTATTCTTTCGCGATAAACATATGTTTAATATTATTGTTGGAAAACAAATTAAGATTGTTATGATCGCA
>CAJWCX010000098.1 GCA_913031405.1 uncultured Flavobacteriales bacterium
ACACAGAGATGAAATCAAACCGATGTTGGGACCTTCAGGTGTTTCAATTGTACATAATCTTCCATAATGCGTGTAATGAACATCACGAACCTCGAATCCAGCTCTTTCACGAGATAGACCACCAGGTCCTAATGCAGATAATCTTCTTTTGTGTGTCACCTCTGATAATGGATTCGTTTGATCCATAAACTGCGACAGCTGATTCGTTCCAAAGAAAGAATTAATAACTGAAGACAATGTTTTCGCATTGATCAAGTCAATTGGTGTGAAAACCTCGTTATCACGAACGTTCATTCTCTCTCTAATGGTCCTTGCCATCCTTGCAAGACCCACACCAAATTGAGAATACAACTGCTCACCTACCGTTCTAACACGCCGATTAGAAAGGTGATCAATGTCATCCACGTCAGCCTTTGAATTAATCAACTCAATCAGATACTTTATGATTAAAATCATGTCATCTTTAGTCAAGACTCTTGACTCTTCAGACTGATCAATACCGAGTTTTTTATTCAATCGGAATCGCCCAACCTCTCCAAGATCATAACGGGTATCAGAGAAAAATAATTTTTCAAAAACTCCCTTAGCTGTCTCATAATCGGGGGGATCAGCATTTCTTAATTGTCTGTATATATGCTCAACCGCTTCTTTTTGAGAATTTGAAATATCCTTTTGAAGCGTATTGTAAATAATAGTGTAATCAGCACTATTGATATCCTCTTTGTGAAGTGTTACCGCTTTTGCTCCTGAATCCATAATGGCTTCGAGATGTTCCTCGGTTATAACCAATTCGCGATCGAAAATAACTTCATTTCGTTCGATAGAAACAACTTCCCCTGTATCCTCATCAACGAAGTCTTCAATCCACGTTTTTAAGACTCTTGCGGCTAATTTTCTGCCAACTAGTTTCTTCAGATTGGTTTTGTTTACTTTCACTTCATCTGCCAAACCAAAAATATCTAAAATATCCTTGTCAGTCTCATAACCGATAGCTCTAAATAAAGTGGTAACAGGTAATTTTTTCTTTCTGTCGATATACGCATACATGACATTATTGATATCAGTTGCGAACTCGATCCAAGATCCCTTGAAAGGAATAATTCGAGCCGAATATAACTTGGTTCCATTAGCATGCCTTGATTGTCCAAAGAATACACCTGGTGATCTATGCAATTGGGAAACAATAACACGCTCTGCACCATTAACGACAAATGAACCTTTTGGCGTCATATAGGGAATGGTCCCTAAATATACATCCTGAACAATGGTTTCGAAATCCTCGTGCTCTGGATCTGTACAATACAACTTCAATTTAGCTTTTAAAGGAACGCTATATGTCAACCCTCTTTCAATACATTCTTCAATCGAATATCGTGGTGGATCAATGAAATAATCCAAAAACTCTAAAACGAATTGATTTCGTGTATCGGTAATTGGGAAATTTTCAGCGAAAACCTTAAATAGTCCTTCACTCTCACGATTTTCGGGTGTTGTTTCCAATTGGAAAAACTCCCTAAAAGATTTTAATTGGATTTCTAAGAAATCCGGATAATCAAACTGATTTTTGCTTGAAGCAAAATTAATTCTGGTTGAATTATTTGATGTTGCCAAAGATTTATGTTTTTAGTTAATGATTAGGCCTTCAAATAGCAGGCCGTTAAAAACAGGACAAGGCACCCGCATTTTGCGGTGCCTTTCCTGTGTGTAATTTGAAAAGATTACTTAATCTCAACTTCAGCGCCAGCCTCTTCAAGAGATTTTTTAAGCCCTTCAGCTTCGTCTTTCGCTACACCTTCTTTCAAAGTAGTAGGAGCGTTATCGACCATATCTTTAGACTCTTTAAGACCAGTACCGGTAAGTTCTTTTACAAGTTTAACTACTGCCAATTTACTTGGTCCACCAGCTTTCAATACTACGTCAAACTCAGTTTGAGCTTCACCAGCAGCATCTCCACCACCACCAGCAGCAGCACCAGCTACAGCTACAGCCGCAGCTGCAGGTTCGATACCGTATTCATCTTTCATTATCGTTGCCAACTCACTTACTTCTTTTACTGTCAAGTTAACCAACGTTTCTGCAATTTGCTTTAAATCAGCCATTTTATTTTAATTTAAATAGATTTATTAATAATATTATTGTGCCCTTTCTTCGAGCGTTTTCATGATGCCGGCAAGTTTACCGCCAGCACCTTTCAATCCAGACAGTACATTTTTGGCAGGACTCTGTAACAAACCAATAATCTCCCCAATAAGTTCATCCTTACTTTTTAAGGATTCAAGGGCAGATAACTGATCATCACCAATGTATATTGACTCTTCCACATATGCTCCTTTTAAAATGGGCTTTTCGTTCTTTTTTCGAAAATCCTTAATCATTTTAGCGGGGGCACTTGAAGATTCAGACAACATAATAGAAGTCGCTCCTTTCAGAACATCTTTCAATGCCCCAAAGTCTTTTCCTTCCACTTTATCCATAGCCTTTTCCAAAAGTGCATTCTTCACTACGCGCATGCTGATGTTTGCGTGAAAACATTTTCTTCTTAATGAATTCACAGCCTCAACAGTAAGCTCTGCAGTGTCTGTCAAATAGAATACGTTGGAGTCAGACAAATCTGACGTCAACTCCTCTATGTACTTTGCTTTTTCTTCTCTTGTCATTTTCTTAGTATTAAGCGTTAACAGACTTGGCATCAATTTGAACTCCAGGACTCATTGTAGAAGTAATATAGATACTCTTAAAATATGTCCCTTTAGCAGATGAAGGTTTCATTTTAATCAATGTCTGGAGAAGCTCATTCGCATTATCCTGGATCTTACTCCCGTCAAAGCTTACTTTTCCTACTGATGAATGAATGATTCCGTACTTATCAACTTTAAAGTCAATTTTACCTGCTTTTACTTCATTTACAGCCTTACCAACATCCATGGTCACCGTTCCTGTTTTTGGATTCGGCATTAAACCTCTTGGCCCTAAAATTCGTCCAAGAGCTCCAACCTTACCCATTACAGATGGCATGGTGATAATTACGTCTATATCAGTCCATCCAGACTTGATTTTCGCAATATACTCGTCCAACCCGTAATAATCTGCTCCAGCCTCTTTGGCCTCTGCTTCCTTATCAGGAGTACAAAGGACAAGGACTTTCACATCTTTACCGGTACCATGTGGCAAAGCAACTGTGCCTCTTACCATTTGATTTGCTTTTCTGGGATCGACACCAAGACGAATACACATGTCAACAGAAGCATCAAACTTGGTTGTGGAAATATCCTTAACCAGATTGCATGCATCCTGAAGGGAATATGCTTTTGATAAGTCATGCTTGCCAAGAACCTCTTTTCTATTTTTAGTCATTTTTTTCATAACATTAAATTATTTAGAGTTTGGACCATTTTTACCTTTAACATTCACACCCATACTACGTGCTGTACCCGCTACCATCATCATTGCAGAATCAACGGTAAAGCAATTTAAATCAGGAAGTTTATCTTCCGCAATCGTGCGAATCTGATCCCAAGTAATGGCACCTACTTTTACACGATTTGGTTCACCAGAACCTTTTTTGATTTTAATTTGCTCCATGATTTGCACTGCTGCTGGTGGAGTCTTCAAGACAAAGTCAAACGATTTGTCGCTGTATACTGTAATTACGACAGGTACCACTTTACCTGGCTTATCTTGGGTTCTTGCATTAAATTGCTTACAAAACTCCATGATATTTACCCCTTTCGCACCAAGAGCTGGTCCTACGGGAGGGGCCGGGTTAGCTGCACCGCCTCTGATCTGTAATTTGATCAATCCTGCTACTTCTTTAGCCATATATATATAATTGTGTAGTCGAACATGAACGTTAACGATGGGAAGCTTTAATCATCTAGTTCACTCCTACGGTTAATACAAATTAACTTTCCTTCTCAACCTGCATATAGCTCAGCTCGAGTAGGTTTTTTCGTCCGAAAATTTTAACCATCACTTTCAATTTCTTTTTATCTTCATTAATGTCGTCAATAACGCCACTAAAATTATTGAAAGGACCGTCAATCACCTTAACAGACTCTCCCACCACAAATGGAATCTTCAATTCCTCCTCTGTTTCTGCCAGCTCATCTACCTTACCTAAGATACGGTTGACTTCTGACATTCTCATAGGTACAGGCTCACCACCCTTTTCAGTACCTAAAAAGCCTATTACATTGGGAATGCTTCTTATCACGTGTTTTACTTCACCCACAAGAGCAGCCTCAATCAAAACATATCCCGGAAGATACGCTCTTTCTTTATTTACCTTTTTTCCATTACGGATTTGAAAAATCTTTTCGGTAGGAATCAATACTTGTTCGATATTGTCGTCCAAGGATTTCATTCTACCCATCTCTATTTCAAGATATTCTTTTACTCTCTTTTCTTTTCCACTTATCGCACGAACGACATACCACTTTTTAGCAACTTCACTCATTTCCGTATATTCCTAAAAATTGTAAATATATCCGAGAACACCATTCCACCAAAAGTTGGGATCATTCCCGAAAATTTTGTCCATAACGAAAATGGTCAATGCCAAAAGAATAGATGCTACAACAACTAGAACCGTATTATTCTGTAATTCTTCCCATGTAGGCCACGTAACATTGTGAACCAACTCATTGTACGTGTCTTGAATATAACTAAACACCTTCATTACTTCCTTTTTTTTAATCCTGCACGGGCGGTAGGATTCGAACCCACGACCAATGGTTTTGGAAACCACTACTCTACCAGCTGAGCTACACCCGTTTAAAAAGGGGAGCCACTAGGACTCCCCTTATTTTAAACTTTATATTTTTTACGAAACGATTTCCGTAACCTGTCCAGCTCCAACAGTTCGTCCTCCTTCACGTATCGCGAATCGAAGACCTTTGTCCATTGCTACAGGAACAATCAATTTTACATTAATTGATACATTGTCTCCAGGCATTACCATTTCACGACCATCGGTCAAGAAAATCTCTCCTGTTACATCCGTTGTTCTGAAATAGAACTGAGGTCTGTATTTGTTATGGAAAGGAGTGTGACGTCCCCCCTCTTCTTTCTTCAATACATAAATCTCAGCTTTGAATTCTTGGTGTGGTTTTGTCGAACCAGGCTTACAAATAACCATTCCTCTTTTAATCTGAGCTTTCTCAATACCTCTTAGAAGGATACCCACATTATCTCCTGCTTCACCTCTATCCAAAATCTTGCGAAACATTTCAACACCTGTTACAGTTGATGTCAATTTCTCATCACCCATACCTAAAATCTCAACTGGATCTCCAGTGTTACAAACTCCTGTTTCGATTCTTCCTGTTGCAACTGTACCACGCCCAGTAATCGTAAATACATCTTCAACTGGCATCAAAAATGGCTTATCAACATCACGTGGAGGAAGCTCGATGTAAGTATCAACTGCTTCCATTAATTCGTTAACTGTTTCAACCCACTTTTCTTCGTTGTTCAATGCACCAAGTGCAGAACCTTGAATAACTGGGGTGTTGTCACCGTCATACTGATAAAAAGAAAGTAATTCTCTTACTTCCATCTCAACCAATTCTAATAATTCTTCATCATCAACCATATCCACTTTGTTCATGAATACAACCAGTCTTGGAACACCAACTTGTCTTCCTAAAAGGATGTGCTCACGAGTTTGTGGCATTGGTCCATCTGTTGCAGCAACAACTAGA
>CAJWCX010000099.1 GCA_913031405.1 uncultured Flavobacteriales bacterium
AGTTGCAAGTGGTGATGCTGGAGTTATTAGCAAAATAAATTTTGATTTAGGATCCAGTGAAATAAACTCGTCTAGTTACAGTATAAGCTTCAATGCAAGCGGAGCGCATATGAGTTTGGTTTCGGTTAGATTGGATTTTCTTGAGGAAGTTGGTGAAAAACCGCTTGCTTTCAAAAAACATTATTCAAGTAATAGTGAATTCGCAGAATGGGAAACATTTACAGTCGGATTTGGTGATCCAGGAAATGATGCAGACGTTGAAGGAAGCAAAGATGGCCCAACGATTACTCAGTCAGCACCGGGAGCAATGGCTACTGGATCTGGCAATATATATAACCCAGCGGGAATAAGCAAATTTAGTTTGTCAGATAATTTGAACGGCAAATTAAAAGAAATTAATTTTCAAATATGGACTAAGGGATCACCAGCGAATTATGAAAGTTTTGTATTAAAAACTCCAAATGAAGATTTTGTTGGAAAACGAGAAGAAATAGTTTCGAGAGACGGAAGTACTATTAGTAAAATTGCCTTTGATACTAGTTCTTCTGTCCTTGAGGATATTAGTTATTCAATTGAGTTTTCTGCTTCCGCAGCTCACATGAGCTTGGCTGCTGCGCGATTAGATATTGCGTATGAAGAAGAAATTATTTTCGAGTTTAAAGATGTTTTGGCCAGTGATAGCGAATATGCTGAGTGGAAAGATTTTACCAATGCTTTTGGTGAGCCGGGGAATGAGGCGGATGTTACAGGAAGTAAGTCTGGTGTCTTAATTACTCAAACAACTCCTGGAGCAATGGTGACCTCAACAAAGAATATTTATAATCCAGGCGGTGTTAGTAAGTTTAAACTGAAGGATAATTTTCTGGGTAAGTTGGATAAGTTGGTTTTTCAGATATGGACAGTGGGTTCTCCTGCAAATTATGAAAGTTTTAGGCTTGTGTCTGGTGATAATAATATTTCTGGAGAGAGGACTGAACTAGTAAATGGCGACAGGGGAGTTATTAGTATAATTGATTTTAATTTAGAAAGCCAGTCTATTCAGGATACAGAATTCACAATAGAATTTGAGGCATCTGGACCGCATATGAGTTTAACAGCTGCGCGACTTGACTATGAGGTCAAAGAAATCATAATAAATTATGATGAATATACCGCTCCTGGTTGGAGCTTTGATGGATGGGTTAATTTTGAGCATGCTGTTGCTGCTTGGAATGAGCCTGATTTGGAAGGTAGCCGTGAGGTAACCTTTGACGAGGGATCGTTGTTAAGGCAGGTGGTTGAGGGTGCAATGATAACATCAACCAAGAATATATATAGCCCTCGAGGGATTAGTGCTTTTGAAATAGCCGATGCAACTACAGAGGCGGTAGTTGACGTGGCTTTGCAAATTAGGACAACGGGTTCGCCGCTAAATAATGAAAGTGTCATTTTGAAAATTGGAGAAAATTCCATTAAAGGTGAATATAGCGAGGTTGCTAAAAAGAGAACTAGATATGGATATGAGATAATTTCAAAGTTCGACTTCGATCTAAATGGCCAGAACACGAATGAGTATACAATTGAATTTTCCGCATCTGGACCTCACATGAGTCTTGTTTCTGCTCGTCTTGATAGGCAAACATCCGTTTCATATCAATTGGAGAAGAGCTATTCTGCGAATTTAGATGAAGTTAGTGATGATCGTTGGACATATCCAAGAAACTCCACTCCTGGTAAAAGAAATTTGGCCCCGGTGTTTGGATTTGCGTCAGGAGAGGGAGATGAGCGTGTGGCTCAACGATATGGCCAAATGATAGTCGGATTTGACACCTCAACCGATGTTCCATTAGGCCTGCATTACTCTCAATATAAAATAAAATCATTAGTTATGAATGCGACAGTCGCTTTAGACCAGCAGTTTCCCTACGATGGTACAGCAGATGATTATAGTAAATATAACGGTGAAGACGATAAGGATAGCCCTGTCGAATTGTTCGGTGCTGGTTTTAGGAATGGTTACGATAGCTTATCGTGGAATGAGTCTTCTCCGCTTAGCGACAGGAATGACAATGGAAACCATCATGTTTACTCGTTAGGCTTTGATAATGGAAATGCTATTGATGTTGATTATTATAGATTTTCTAATCCTCATAATGCTAAGCCATTTGCGATTGGTAAAGTTGATGGTCTTGAACAAGGAGATATGGTTCCAGAAGATTCAGTTTTTGAATTTAATGTGGATGTAAGTGATAAGAATATTCATCATTACGTCGCTGACTCACTGTCAAAAGGAAAAATCTTTTTTGCATTGTCCCAAATTCTTTATGGGAGAACTGCTGATGGAGGTAAAGGTTATCCGGATTTTTACACAAGTGATCATATATTAGGTGAAGGTCCCACTTTGAAAATAGAGTTTGAAATTGTGCCGGCTAAGTTGGAACCGCCAATTATGTCAATTAAGAGAAATGGAAAGGGTGGAGTTGTCTTAGAGTGGTCAGGAGTAGGTGAATTACAAAGCTCTGATTCCCTTGGGATGGAGGCTGAATGGATTTCGGTTGAAACAACAGAAAATAAATACGAGATCGATTCAAATGAATTACAACAGTTTTACCGGGTAAAGGGCCTTTAGAGATAATCTAACGGCTCAGGGTTACCAGGGTGGTCCGATGAGAACGCCCTCCCTCTTGTCTGATCTGCTCGTTTAGTCAAGGGGGAGGAAAATTTTTGAATAAAATTGCTGCATTACACAACAATCACGCAAACGACGAAAATAGCTCCAAAACGGCTTCCCTTGTCCCTGTGTGGTGCAGGATAAACTAAAGGGGACAGGGGAAGCTTTCATTTACTTATGGCCGATACAGGGAACAGCAAGGGATTTACACTGGTCGAGTTATTAGTGGTTATCGCCATTATCGCTATCTTGGCTTCCCTCTTGTTGCCGGCATTGGCGGAATCTAGGTTGGCTGCGAAAAGGACAAATGAACTTAGCAGTTCAAAACAGTTGATTCTCGGTTGGCATTTATATGCGGAAGATCATGATGGCGGTGTCATGCCAGGATATAGGAATGGATATAATGCTTATGACTTTAAGGGCAATTCACTTCGTAACCCAATTAATGTACGTTATCCATGGAGACTGATTCCGTGGTTAGGAGATTCATTTGAGTTGATATATGCAAACGAGAATCGACGATTACTGAATGAGTTCAAATCCACCTATGAGGAATACGCCTATGCCGTAAGTCTGTTTCCATCACTTGGGGTAAACTCCCGCTTTGTGGGTGGGGATGATGTAGATCTGTCGCCAACCAAAAAAGCAATATCCAAGTTTGGCCAGTTTTGCCTTATAAATACAAGTCAGGTCAGAGACAGTTCAGGATTAATTGTTTTTTCATCAGCAAGACATAAGTTTGGAGAGCGAATGGTTAATGGCTTTTATCTAGTTAAGTCTCCATATTTTGGAAAAAGAGAATGGGAATTTGAATTGAAAAAAGATGAGCCCGGTCCTGCGTATGGGTACGTTCATCATCGTTACAAAGGTAAGGCTATTAATGCCTTTGTTGATGGTCATTCAGAAACGCTTAGTTTCGAAGCTATGAATGATATGCGTAAATGGTGCAATATTGCCGATTCCAAAGATTGGGTTTTAAGGAAGAAAATATGAATAAAACAGATGCTATTCGACTATCCGTTATCAATTGTATAAACCGTATTAGCATGTTGGACGCCAATATGTTTGTTCAAGAAATGCACATGTTTGATGTGGACAAATTAATCCTCAATGAGTTTTATAAAATGTTTAAATTAATTGACCTGAACGATCATTTGCTCAATTTTAATTCTGGAAAATTTACATCATGTTCCTCTAGTACATCCACGCAAAAAAGCCACCCCCTCTTGCTGGCATGATGTAAAACAAAAAAGGCAAGAGGGGGTATTTACTTTACAAAACTGAATAAACGTGAATAGAGGAAATAAATTGATAACAGCCAATATAGTTGTCTTGTTGGTTTGGTCGATCGGATTATCCGGCAATGTTTATGGAAACAATGGCAAGCAGTTATTTTGGGCCGAGGATATACCGGTTGAAATGGTCAGCTTCGGTGCTTGTGAGGCAGATGGCTATATGTACCTTCACGGCGGTCACAAGGGAAAGGCACATACCTACTCCAAGGAACATCATGAAAATGTTTTCCTACGTGCCAAGATTAAACCTAGGGGGGGGTGGGAAAAACTTCTACCAGGTTCGCCGGCTCAGGGGTATGCTATGGTTTCCTACAAGGGGCAAATTTTAAAAGTGGGAGGGTCGCAGGCCACCAACAAACCCGATGAGGATCACAATTTGCATTCTCTGGACCTCATTGAGTCGTATGATCCCAAGAAGAACAAATGGTCCGTCAGGGGTATGCTTCCCGAACCCAGATCTTCCCATGAAGCGGTGGTCATTGGTGACAAACTATACGTAGTTGGAGGGTGGGATTTTGGGAATGGACGGGAGGCTTGGCTTGGGTGTGTCTCAGCGGACCTGACTGAAAAGGAACTAAAATGGACAACGCTACCCGAAATGCCGATTGATCGCAGAGCATTTTCAATCGCGCACGATGATCGATATATTTATTTAATTGGGGGAATGGACGATCAGGGCACATTGAATGACTTCGATTTTTACGACACAAAAAATAAGGAATGGGCACGCGGTCCGAAAGTACCAACAAAGGGTGGGCTGAAGGCTTTTGGTTCAGCTGCCGGTTATCTTGAAGGAAACGTGTATGCGAGTGACGCTGGCGATGTACTTCATCGTTATGATTTGGCTGATGAAAAATGGCATGATGCTGGAAAATTGAACGCTGCACGGTTTTTCCATCGAATTGTTTGTTACAGTGGTGATGTTTTTGTTATTGGTGGAACAAGCCGCAAAACTGGGGCTGTGCACTCAATCGAAAAAATCAGTGTAGAAAAGAATTCGCCGCGAGTTGATGTGTTAGACGGCGCACACTGGCCGGGATTCCGCGGTGATGGATCTAGCCTGACAGCGGCGAAAAATCTTCCAACGAAGTGGGCGGACAAGGACGTGAAGTGGGCTCAGAACGTGGAGGGCTATGGTCAGTCAAGTCCGGTGGTGTTTAACGGTATGGTCTTTGTTACCAGTGTAATCGGGGATAACAAGGAATCTCTTGGTGTGCATTGTTATGACTTGAAGACGGGGCAAAATACTTGGTCTAAAATCGTAGAAAATTCGAATCACCAAAAAATCAGCGACTATATTTCAAAGGGAGCTCCCACTCCTTGTGTGGATGAGAATGGTGTCTATTGTTTTTTTGAAACCGGGCAATTATTTGCTATTGGACATGATGGTGAAATCCAGTGGCAAAGGTCATTGACCAAGGAGTATGGCGATTTTCAAGGCAATCACGGAGTTGGGACTTCGCTAGTTCAGTCGTCTAATCATCTTATCTTGTTGATCGACCATTCGGCGGATGGATATCTGCTAAAGTTGAGTAAAAAAACGGGAGAAAACAGTTGGAAGATCGATCGGGAAAAAAGGGTTTCCTGGTCGACTCCGGTTATAGATGCAACTGTGTCGCCCAACCAAATTGTCATTAGTTCCAATGGCATCGTGGAGGGCGTGAGTTTCAAAAACGGACGCCAGCTCTGGTCTTATTTGGGAGTGGAAAAGAACACGATTCCATCGGCAACAGTAACCCGCGACCTGATCCTTGTC
>CAJWCX010000100.1 GCA_913031405.1 uncultured Flavobacteriales bacterium
AATGGCTATAAGCAGCAATGCCATAAACGTATCGAGCACCCTCCACATTTAATACCGTAAATTGGCCCGGATGATGGTCAACAGTGCTTAGATTTTTTGCATATGCATCGTCGTGTAATTTCTGAATTCCAAGATTCCTATTTAGATCAAAATTACTCATGGTATAGAGTACTTGATTCCTTCTATCTGAGCCAGATTTATTTAAACTCGAATTTTCTAGGTATGAGGAAAAGGCTTGACCACGTGCATACATCAAACGAGGTTTTATCTGTTTGAAGCTGTTAACCTCAAAATGTAATGGTGTATTCCCTCCAATTGACGTAAAATGATTCGAATCGCCATCAACAGAGAGTTCGTTTGCTTCTCTGAAATAAAAATTATCATCATTATATGACAGGACATCTGCCATTCCATTGGACGAACCGTCCCAAACCCCAGACTTTGAATCTGAGTAGGCCAAAGAAACATCCATACCTCCTTTAGCCGTTCCACCCACATTCACCTCAAAACCTATGCTATTATCTTCTGAATTTGTCTTCATTTCTGGATCAAAAACATAACCAATATCATTTCGTTTTGGGCGATAGCTTCCTCCTATACCTTGACCAGAAACTGCGTAAATATCATAAGTGGCATTGGGAATAGGAAGCGCAGGTGTATTTTTAGTAAATGGACCGTCGTTTTCACGATTGAAATCTAACATGGCATTATGATTTTGTTGACCCTTTGCTAAATTCATATAACCGTATGCAGAAAGCTTCCGCTGCTTATTTTTCAGACTTTTTTTGTTGTAAAATCCAGCTAAGGTGACGGAACCATCGTAACCCACTGCATCTCCACCTATTTTGAATGAAAAAGTCAAACCACCTGATGACATAGGCATCACAATTTCAGGTGTGAATGTTGACATTCCAAAATTATATGCAATACTCCCGGGACTGTTATAATAGCCGACCGAAGCATTCACCAAACCCATCCTTGAATTAACATTGGTACCAATATTGATACCTTTACCACCACCAAGTCCACCCCGAGTTCGAGATATGCTTGGCGTTAATGTCGCACCACTTGAACTGCTGCCAGAAAAACCAAGACCAGCATTCCAATCTTCAGAAATTGCAAATCCAATACCAAGTGAAAAACTTGCGCTAAAACCGCTGTAGTTATTATAATTCAATCCCAATGTGGGATTACCTATGGAAACGACATCCAGATCCCCTAGTCCAAACAATTCTCCATCATAACCCACAGAACCACCGACAGTCCAGTCATCGGAAACATTATAGTCTTTTACAACTTGTTCTGTTCCGTCATATTCATCGGGAAGTCCGCGCATTGAACGATTGATCACTCCAGGATTCAAGCTCCACCCAAGCCCTACCCAGGAAGCCTCCTGATCCATAGTTACCCCCGAGCTGTAGGCAATATTAATGGGATAACCATCGATGTCCATCAATGGAATATTGTAAGAAAAATCACCGGTAAAAGGATCTACCATGTCTGAGGTCCCAATTGGTGTAAACCCTTTCACCTCCGGCTGGTCAGGCCCACCTGGGACCAAGGTATTTCCTTTCAAAAATTCGATTTTGCGCTCACATACCACCGCCTGCTCCTCGCCTTCATTTTTACTCGAAGAGAAGTGCCCTATATTTTCACCGAATGGTTCATTGCTATTCACCGTGTAGGGATTTATTCCATTTTTTTGCAGCTCAGCATCCCCAAGGTAATATTGAAAACCCATTGCTGTTGAATCGAAAAAGATGCAGAGGGCAAGGGCCAATGCACCAACATCTACTTTATTTACCATTTTGTTGCGTTCTTTAACCGCGGCAGCGATTGTAATTGTTTCATATTAAATTCAAAGTGTACCAAAGAATGGCCATAAACCTGGTCATTGATCTGTAGCATGATTTTTTTATTTCGTTTATTGGGAGTAATACTAAAAGTGAAAGTTGCCTTAGGTGATGCGCCGAAATTTCGTTCGAAATTGTATGCGTTGATATAGAGGTCCTCTTTATTTTCATTGAAAACCTTTATATCGTCAAGAAAAGAAAAAGCATAATATTTTAAGCGTTCTTCGTAGTCTAATCGATCTGATGGAAACTTTAAGAATGCGCGGTTACCATTTTCAGGAAGTTCAAGCTCAAGTATGAAGTCTATTTCATTCGAATTATTCTTGAGAATTTCATTTACTGCCTCTTTATTCAGCAAGCCTCTTTTGTATTGACTGATTAGTGTTAATTCTTTCGGAACCAAAGAAATCATGTAATTTAATTTGGTATCGCTAAAATATTTGCGAAAACTTGATCTGTTCTGCTTATAAGCAGAGATATATGCCTCAGGATTTACGGAAGTTGGTTCTATGAATGAGAGCATCAGAAAGCCGAATAAAACAACAATGATTTTTAAAACAATTTTTTGCATTACTGGAGATTAAATAAGAGGTGATACTTTTGATTTTTAGCACCTTTAACGAGAAGACGATACATACCCAATGGAGCTGAGGAGCCCAGATCAATTTCAAAATAATTTGCACCTGTGCGTTTTTCATTTACTCTTTGAACTTCAAAATTCTTTTCAGGATTTCGCGTTACTTCAACATCTAATAAATTACCTCTGTCATCATACAGATAAAAATCAAGAACACCTGCATTATAATCTTCTTCGAAATAAAATAAAAGTTTACCATCAAATGCATTACACATATTACTATTTGGCTTTACATTCATACGGTGGTAGCAAGCCTTAGGAATTTCTGGCATGGGAAGAGTGAATTCCCAAGCTTCAGATTTGTCAATGGTAATATTATTTTGAATTTTCTGAATTTGCCAACCGTAACGATGTCCTTCTTCTAACTCTGGGGCATCATAAGGATAGAAAAGTTGTGTGGACTTTAAACGGTCTATTTTTAATAAGGGCCGATTTAGTATAATGCCAGCCTCAGCTGATTGCTTTTCTTTCAGTTCTGTCAGTAAAATTCTATAGTACGCAGCTCTTTCAGCAGGTCGCATACCATCGAGATAAAACCATGATAACAAAGGATACTTGGTTTCAATTGTGTCCTTGTCACTCGGGGTTATCAAAGAAATATTTTGCTGACTATGCAATGAAAACTGGAGTAAAAAATAAATGCTTGAATAAATTAAAAATTTCATATTAATGGATTGTAAAATTTAAATTTGTAGAAATTACGTAAGGGAAACGGTCAAAACGCGCCTGCTCATAAGACCTGTAAAAATCACCCATCACTAGCTTCTCGGCAAGAACGGACCAACTTAAGGATTTAGTGATTTGGGTAATGAATTCAATCTTGCCACCAAAATCAGTAGTTCCATTTTCCTGAAATGCACATTTTACGCTAGCCGATACTATAAAACGTTCGTTTTGATAGCTTAATTCGTCACCAATTATTGTAGATTTTATTCTATCTACAGTCTCCTCATATGACTCAAAATAATTTACTGAGAAACCATTTGTAAATGATGTCCAGTTGGTGAGGTGCTGCAAACCTATATTGCGAAACAGCGCAGTTGATACTTGGTCTGTAAGGAGGTAATCATTATAGTTTAAAATGATACTGCTGCTGATGTCATTGACCTTATACTGCGCAGAAATACCAGCACCATACATGTAGTTGTTTCTTTCTTGAAGAAAATTTCCTCGATCCTGTTCCTGCTGCACCAAATAATTCAAGGAAGCAAAATAGTGAAGGGATTTACTGATAGCCCCGTCAATTTTACCTCCAACAATGCTTAAGGTAATGGTAGTATCCATGCGGTCATCCAAATTGTTTCGATCCAGGCGGTAGTTCAATCCAAAGTTCAAATGATTCAAAAGCTTGTGCGTCGATTTTACTTCATAGCGCAAATTATTGGGTTGTAAAACACCTAGACTTTTAACATCAGCATCGGGGTCTAACCAACGTATGCTTCCCGTTAAGACGGTACGAAATAGCTTAAATGGCTGGGTGACTTTAAGTAAGGAGGTATTTGTTCTATCATTCGAAAATAAGGAGGTCAGCGGTCCAGAACGAATATCATTTTTGACTTTCTTTGAATCTGATGTCTTCCCATATACCAAATCAATCACTGTTCCTGGTAGAAAATTTGGCTTTGCCCTAAAATCAAGCTCTAATCCAAGGGTTGGGATCAACTCAGTTGTATCAGGCCCCATGCCATCTAAAGACATTTTGGCATTACTTAAGTATCGAAATCCAAGGAAAGCATGCGACCCCTCAACCGTTCCGAGTCCCGACTTTACATTGACTAAAAATCCTTGTTCCGTTACCTCTTGAAAATCAAATTGATTAAATAAGTTTTGCGCATAAATCAATCTATTTTGGACAATATCATTGCTTACCATCAAGTTATTCATAAGCACACCTGCAGCCAATGAAGTATACCAGTGCTTGTGCTGTACGGCCAGATTCAACCCTTTCATTGGCACACTATTATTACTCAACGAAGTAGTTTGAGGGTAGGTCATTCCTACATCAAGTGTTTTGATTTTTGTACGAAAGATTTCTTTTCGGTTTGCCGCTATGGAATTGGTCTTTTCTCCAACAAACGTTTGTAAAAAGCCACCTTCAGAACCTTGGATAGCCGCTCTCTTTTCATTGAGCTGTTTCGCCAATAGGTCATAGGCATTATATGCTTTCTTGCATTTGTTATAGGCCATTTGAATGGTATCATAATTATTTACAGCCTTCTGATAAGCTTGTTGAGCCTTCAAATAAGATTGACTGACACTGTCTTGCTTTGCTTGAAACAATGAGTCCTCTGAAACAGATGTAGTCAAGGAATCACTCAAATAAGCACTCGCTAGACTGTCTTTTTTATCTGTAAAGTCATTGGGAAATACCTGTAATTCTTTTTTACGCCTTACTATTTCAGCTTTAAGCTTTTGTTGAATAACCTCTCCGTATCCAAGCTTTGAGGATAACACTCGTTTGGACTCATTGACTTCATTTAACTCGTTGTTTAAGGCGTCTAAACGCTCTTGTATCTTGATCTGCGTCTGTGCTTGTAATTTTTCTGTATCTAATGAAAAGCGTATGAAATTATTTACACCCAAAGGATTTCTAAAACTAGAGTAATTGTAGGAAAACCTCAACGGAAGACCCATTGCATTAAGACCAATGTCTCCCTCGCTTCGAAATACTGAAATAGGATTTATATTTGATGAATCAATATACCCGAGTAATAGCCCGTGGTCAAAACCAATTAACATATTCCCCTCAGGCTTTATTCGTGGTAAAAGCTTCACTTTATGTATTGTTGAAGTGTCTGCAAATGGCTTTAAAATATCTAATGGATCTGCAACAGATTGAATTGAAGTCATGTACTTTTTCAAACATAAGTCTACATCAAAAAGCAACGAATCATGCTGCTCTTGAACCATTAAATTAAACGGAACACCTCTGTTTAAAGAATCAGTTTTCAGTACCTGCGCTAGCGAGCAAAAATCAACTATAAGAAACAATATGAACAAGCGTAGGGCCGTCATTTTGATAAGAGTGAGTTTAATTAGAGTTTAAAAACAGAGGCGAATATATGCGTTCCTCAATTAAAGAGACGTAAAAAAAAGGAAAATAGTCCCTTTAAATATTTGCGCATCTATATATATCCATATATTGGTGAAATTAACGTCATTTTAACGCTGCGTAATTTTTA
>CAJWCX010000101.1 GCA_913031405.1 uncultured Flavobacteriales bacterium
AGATTACGATTATTTGTATCAAACAGGTGTTTTTGGAATCTACGGGCCTGGTACAAAAATATCCATATCGGCTCAAGAAATTTTAAATCTATTGATAAAAAGTCACAAATAAACTTGTAATTTCGGCACAATAATTGACCACTATATTTCAAAATTTTAAAAATGAAAATCTTATCTTCAACTCTCACTCTTATTTTTCAAGTCCTATTTATCAGCGTCCTACCGGCGCAAAAACCTAATCCAAGCTTGTCCTTCACCCAATCCGAAAAATTAATTTTCTTGGACAATGAAAATGGAAAAAAAAACAGCATTTCTTTTAAGTCAATCTTTAAACCAGACGGTTGTAAAAACACGTCAACATTATGGGAATTTTCAGGTATTAACGGAAAAGATTGGAAGGTCATTGGTGGAAGCTTGGAAAGCGATGAAGTAGAACTAGAGTTCAAAAAGGTAGGGGTTTATTCCTTTACATTAACGGCCATTTATACCTACAGTTTAGAACAAAAGAGCGGTGAAGAAGAAGAGGAGGAGGAGGAAGAAATAGGTATTGAAGCTGAGAGTGTTATTACTGTTACCAAGAATCTTGACGAACTTACTCAACTTCATGCCGATAGTAATTATCTAAAACTCGTTAAGAAAGCATCAACTTATTTGGTTAAACCTGAATTCCTTGAAGATCCAACACCAAACATATTTTTAGCAAAAGGTTATTATGGGATATATAAAAAAGAGCTTGAGGACCCTATTGTTGACGACCCGCTAAGTGCAACGCTTGATTGCATTTCTGCTGCTATGGAGCTGGATTTTAATGGCGTTTACGATGTAAGTATTCATCGGATTTGGCTCAATCACTTCCAAAAAGAATGGTTAGAAACAGAGATTTTAGGCAACCTTGACGAAGAGGAAGGGTACTATATCCCCTACTCTGGAAATGACAAAGAAATAAAAATGGAGAGAAGCGAATTGTCTCTTGAAGGGTGTGAGATATATGCGAGTATTAGTAAAAACCCAATTGCTGTCAAGTTATTAGAAGCCGCTTTACGCTACAATGCGAAAGATACGAAAACAGCCAATCAAATATGGAAAACTGAAATACCGAATATAAACAAATTAAAAGATGAAGATTTCGAGAACATGACTGAAACTGATTTAACCGTCCTCAAATACGGTGCTATGTTGAGTTCAGTTAAGCTTACTGAAATATCCTCGACAAATACACAAGCTTGTCAAATATTAAATGGTTTAAAAAAGGCATTCGAATACGATCGAGGGTTCAATGCTTTTTTAAAGTCGAGATACAACAACTGTGTAGAAGAATAATGAACAATGTTTGTTTAATAATAATTTTGTTTAGGCTATTAGGGGGCTCGAATCTATAATTATATTTGAACGTGGAGCACATCATACCCTTCGTTAAAAATAAATTTATTATCACTTCATTAGTCTTTCTGACCTATATCATATTTATTGATGATAACGATATTTTCTTTATATCAAACCAAAAAAGGAAACTATCAGAATTAGAAATAAGAAATGAAAAAATGAAAAAGAAACTAGATGAAACCAAGTCCATTTTAAACAAGATCAAGGACATCGATTTTCTTGAAGCCTATGCGAGAGAGACTAAGTTCTTCAAGAGAGATGATGAAGAAATATTTGTCATTACTTATAAATGATATTTTCTCGAAAATCATAAGTTTTTGCACCGCTAAAGTAATACTTCAATACCTCCTCATTGGAAAATCCTTTTCGAATCATCTCCATTGCTCCTTCCTGACATAAACCGATTCCATGACCGAAACCCTTGCCTTTAAACAAAATCTTGTCACCGACTTGCTCAGTATTGAAATAAGTCGATTTTAATCTGTATTCTCTTCTTATATCCCTCAGTGGAATACCAAAGGAGGGATCGATAAAAAAGGTTTTTCGTTTTTGCTGTTTAAAATTAATAATGCGTTCATAAATACTAGGATTAGAAATATCCAAAAAATATTTATTTTTTAAAAAGCTTAAAAAATCCTGTTTACTAATGTAACTCTCCCATTGAGCCTGACGTGTATGAATACAAAACGTATCTGGCCTTGATGTATAGGCAGGAATAGATGTATTCCAAATCTGATCGGTTTCTGCAGACTGACCACCACAATTTGCTGAGAAAAAAACAGGAAACCGATTATGACTGCTATCAAGAAGCACTTTACCCTTTGTATCACGAACTCCATCTATAATTGCCTTAGACTCCCCGCTATATCGACCAAAATAAGCTTGACAATGGACATCGTCACACAAGTTGAACCCTTCATGTTCATGTTTATTCCAATTGTTCAAGGCATAGGTTCGACTAATAATAGCTTGAACCTTATAATACTCTGTTTCACGATTCACCCCGGCTTCAGATGCTAAAACACCTTCGAGATAATCGTCTATTAAAATCTTATTCGTAATCTGAAGAAAACCATCACGAACAAAACACTGAAAATCACCCTGATATTTTCTCGATTTATATTTTGTTGCTTGCGAAAAAAAACTCAAATAATCCTCTTTTTCGGATTGGTATATAAACAATGAATCAGCCATACATATAAAATTACCGTCCTGAGTCAAATGTATATCGCCACTGCTGTTTAAGCTTAATGAAATCTTACTACCCTCATTCAACTCGGTGACAAAAGCATCGGAAGAATGAACCAGACAGTTTCCGTTTATTGACTCAATAGAAATGGTCTGGAGATTAACGGTACTGAAAAGCCGTACATTGATAATTTGTGAGTTACTATGACTTGTTGAAATCAAAAAAAGAAAGATTAGATATCTGAACATAAATTACATATACTGCTTTATCAAATCCTGTGCAATTTTTTCACTACAGCCTTGCTCCCCTATTTTAGCAATCAACTCGTCGTATTCGGAAATCATTTTTTCTCGGTAATCTCTCTGTTGAAGAATCAAATCAATTTCTCCTTGAATATTCTCCACGCTACAATTATTTTGAATAAGCTCTTTTACGATTTCCCTATTCATAATTAAATTGACTAGGGAGATAAACTTTATATCCACAAGTAACCTAGCGATTGAATAAGAGATAAAAGAACTCCTGTAACAAACCACCTGAGGCACACGAAATAATGCAGTTTCAAGAGTGGCTGTACCTGATGTTACAATTGCAAGGTCGGACTCTTGAAGAAGCTCATATGTTTGACCAAAAGCAAATTTAACCTGAGGAAAATGTTCTTGATAAGGTTTAAAAAAGTGGACATCCAAATTGGGTGCTGCAGCAACATAAATGTCCATTTCATTGTACTTTACAGCTGCTTTTAACATGATGTCGAGTTTTCTTTTGATTTCCTGACCACGACTACCGGGTAAAATCGCAAGAATGGATTTTTCTTTTTTAAATTTCAATGCCCTAGGTTTATTCCTAAATGATGTGATTTGATCCATTAAAGGATGTCCCATATAATGAACATCAAACCCGTGTTTCGAATAGAAATCTTTCTCAAAAGGGAGAATACAATACATCCTGTCAATATTGGCTTTTATTGTTTTAATTCTAGAAGCCTTCCATGCCCATATTTGAGGCGAAATATAATATACAACCCGAAACCCATTATTTTTTGCCCATTTCGACATCCTTAAATTAAAACCAGGATAGTCAACCATTATAATTAAATCCGGCTGATAGGCTAACAATTGTTTTTTGCAAATACGAAAATTCAGAGTGATCTGCCTCAAATTTAGAAGCACCTCTAAAAAACCCATAAATGATAAATTCTTTAAATGGTTTTTAATTTTCACTCCCTCAAGCTCCATAAAATCACCTCCCCAACCTCGAAAATCAACGGAAGAATTTTCCTTTTTAATACACTTTACCAAATTGGAGGCGTGTAAGTCACCTGAAGGCTCTCCTGCTATAATAAAAATCCTCTTCATTACTGAAAATAATAGATATAAATCATATACGGAGCGTAACAAATCATACCCAAAATAATACCTCTTGTGTGGTAATATTTCTCTCGATTAAGAAAAAAATAGAACCATAATAAATTACTAATTAATGCCAGAGAAATATACTTACTGGAATCCATCGAATTGGAAAGCAACTTGTCCCACAATATAGAAAAATCATATCCATCACTAATGCTCATAATATAAATCAATAAGGGTAAAAAAAGTAAAGGACTAGTAACCCCTATAATTACACCAATTAACAGTTCCTTATTTAAACTTTCTTTCATCTTCTAAGAATTTTATGGTTTCAATGGCAGTATAATTTGTCAAATCGAAATGTGTAGGCACTACACTAACATAACCATTTTTCAATGCATAAAGATCCGTATTATTTCTCTGGTCAACATCCGAAAAATCGCCAGTTAGCCAATAATAAGGCCTTCCGAATTGATCCTCTCGAGCTTCAAAATAATCTGACCAATAATTATGTGCTTGAGAGCAGACCTTAATCCCCTTGATTTTATTCATGGGCAGTTTAGGCACGTTTACATTCAAACATGTATTGGAAGGTAATCCCAACTTTAGAATCTGAGGAATAATCTTTTTCGCGATCTTCTTAACCGCGTCAAAGTCTGCATCAGGACGAAAATCAGACAATGAAAATCCTATAGAATCAATCCCCTCCATTGCCCCCTCGATAGCAGCAGACATTGTTCCAGAGTATAGAACATTAGTAGATGAATTTTCTCCATGGTTAATGCCGGACAATAACAAATCAGGTTTTCTTTTCAAAATTTCGAAAATAGCGAGTTTGACACAATCAACAGGGGTACCAGAGCATTCATAAGCATCTACTCCATTAAAGCCAGAGAATTTATGAATCCGCAACGGATTGCTTATCGTAATCGCATGTCCCATTGCCGATTGCGGTTTATCTGGAGCAACCACAACCACTGTGCCGAATAGGCGCGCAACAGAAACGAGTTCACCAATACCCTTCGAATGGATACTATCATCATTTGTTACTAATATCAACTTGTTCATATCTCAACACGAAATTAATCAATATTCGCGATTCCTTTTTTACATTTGATCACATAAAGCCTATTTAATTTGATTCAAGAAAAAGACAATTTTGGTTTCTGCTTTATTGCATGTTCCCCTCTCAGAAAAAGCGCAAATGATGAAAGTGAAATCGTGTCACAATTACTGTTCGGTGAACCCATATTGATTATCTCAGTTAAAGATAACTGGGCCCGAATAAAAAGTGAAATCGATGGGTATATCGGATTTGTTGATCCAAAACAGTTTCGGCCCTTATCAAAAGTCCAGTACGAAGAATGGATTCGGAAATGCACCTACTTAAAACGAATTGAGGCAAAAATTGAACACAAAGAACAATTTCATAGAATACATAGAGGTAGTTTTATCGGTCAAATGACAAAGTTTTGTATAGGTGAAAATGAATATGAGCTCAAACTAAAAGATGAGACAAAAAAAAGCTTGTGGAGCCTGGCTCAAGAGTATATCAATACCCCCTATTTGTGGGGAGGAAAAACACCCTTAGGAATTGATTGCTCAGCACTCACACAAATCATCTACAG
>CAJWCX010000102.1 GCA_913031405.1 uncultured Flavobacteriales bacterium
AAAGAGAGTACCTTTATTCTGTAATGAAACGTGTTTTCCAAAAGTTTGGTTTTCAGCCTATTGAAACACCTAGCTTTGAGTTGTCATCTACCTTAATAGGTAAGTATGGCGAGGAAGGAGATCGATTGATTTTTCGAATTCTTAATTCTGGAGATAAACTATTAAAAGCAGATAGTAATGCCCTTCGGGAGGGACAAAATGCTCTATTTGCAAACTCACTTTCTGATAAGGCCTTGCGTTATGATTTGACTGTGCCTTTTGCACGATACGTTGCCCAGCATCAAAATGAATTATCTTTTCCATTTAAGCGGTATCAGATTCAACCAGTATGGCGTGCAGATCGACCACAACATGGTAGGTATCAAGAGTTTTATCAGTGCGATATCGATGTGGTGGGAAGTGATTCTTTGCTTTACGAGATGGAATGCATTCAGATTTTTGACGAAGTGCTGACGGCACTAAAATTATCTAGTTTTGTGATTAAGATCAATAATAGAAAAATTTTGAATGGAATCGCTGAGGTAACAGGTGAGAAGGATAAGCTTGTTGCTATTGTTACTGCGATTGATAAATTGGATAAAATAGGAGAGGAGGGTGTACTCACTGAACTCGAAAAGCGCGGTGTATCTCAAGCCTGTATGAGTGCCATTCAGCCCCTATTTGCCTTAAGTGGTTCGAATCAGGACCGTTTGAATGAAATGTCTAGCTTTTTGGCTTCCTCGGAAGTTGGAATGAAAGGTATTGAAGAGCTATCCTTTATATTCAAACTACTATCAAAAGCACCTTTAAATACAGGTCGTGTAGAGTTTGATGTTTCTTTGGCACGTGGACTCAATTACTACACCGGTGCTATTTTTGAGGTTTTGGTTGATGATGTGAAGATGGGCAGTATATGTGGTGGAGGTCGTTATGATGAGCTCACTGCATTGTTTGGTCTGAAGGGTGTTTCTGGAGTTGGTATATCTTTCGGTGCTGATCGTATTTACGATGTACTCAATACTTTAGACCTCTTTCCCGATTCTGTTGATGATGCACTCAGTTATTTGTTTTTAAATTTCGGTGAAAATGAATTTGTGAAGTGTTTTGAGTTGGCCAATGTTATGAGGAATAAAAATATCGACTGCGAGGTTTACCCTTCTTCTGCCAAAATTCAAAAACAGATGAAGTATGCCAATGACCGAAATGTTCGATACGTACTAATGATCGGGACTGATGAGCTTTCCAAAGGTCAGATTACTGTGAAGTCTATGGATACAGGAGTACAAAAGACTTATTCTGTTTCTGATTTCTTATCATCACTGTAGATTACCAGATTTTAGATATTTTTAATTTTTCGTTCCTCATGGCGTCGGATTCCTTGACTTCGAAAGCTTCAAAGAATTCTGGACAATTCATTAATGGACCATTTACACGATACATCCCAGGTGAATGAGAGTCATTGGCGATTCTGTTCTTCATTTCCTCATCTGTATATTTGATTTTCCACAACTGTGCATACGCGATAAAAAAACGCTGATCTGGAGTAAATCCGTTTCGAATTTCCCCTTTTTCATATTCATCGGTCATTCTATAGGCATGATATGCCATCGTCAATCCGCCTAGATCAGCAATGTTTTCTCCCATGGTAAGATCTGGATTTACGCAGTTGTCATTGATTGGACAAAATTGAGCATAGGTTTCTCCTAGTTTTTTAGTGCGTTCTTCAAATAGTTTTCGGTCTTCTTCTGTCCACCAATTTTTAAAGGATCCATCTGCAGCGAATTTCGAACCCATATCATCAAATCCATGAGTAAATTCATGTCCGATTACCATGCCAATACCTCCGTAATTAATAGCATCCTCTGCATTTTCATCAAAGAAAGGTGCTTGCATTATTCCGGCAGGAAAAGCAATTTCGTTGAGCAATGGGTGGTAGTACGCATTCACCATATGGGCAGGCATACCCCATTCGTTTTTATCCACAGGTTTATTGATTTTACTCATGTTATCAATAATAGCGTAGCTATTTAAGTTGAGGATATTATCGAAGTAGTTTTCTCTATCGATTGTAATACTTGACAAGTCTTTCCACTCATCAGGATATCCAAGTTTTCGTCCTATGGCATTCAACTTCGTTAACGCTTCTTTTTTTGTTGTGGTTGACATCCATTCAAGGTTATTTATTCTTCTTTGGAAAACAGTGAGTAGATTATCAACCATCGTATTTACTTTTGCTTTTGCGTCCTCTGAAAAATGAACTTTAACGAATTCTTTTCCCAAGATCTCTGCCAATTCCGAACTTGTAATCTCCTCTATGGCGCGTTCCTCAGGTTTTTTTAGTTCTTTTTTTCCTTTTAATATTTTACCATAAAAATCAAAGTGCAGATTTACAAAGGTTTGATCCATATAGGGCGAAGCACTGCGGATGACATTCCATTTGAGATAATCCTTCCACTCATTAAGACTAAAGTTAGTTATCATCAATGCGATGTTTTCCAGGTGTTTAACGGTACCTACAATTGCTGTATCTATTTGTTTAATTCCTCTGTGATTACAATATGATTTGAAGTCAAAAGGGCTAAGTATTTTTTCAATTTCCTTCGAATACATTTTATTATAAGTGTTTTCAGGGATTCTCATTTCTGCCGGCTTAAACATTTTTGATGCTAAAGCTGATTCGAATTTTATGATGTTTTCAGCGAATTGTTCTGATTCTCTGTCATTCTTGTAAATGGTTCTATGGCTTTTTGATATGTACTTCTGATATTCGATAAGAATATCTTTTTTGTTTTCACTTGAATAATATTCCATGTTTGGTAGACCTATTCCAGATTGATAAATGTGATATTGATTTGTTTCAATGTCTTTCATATCTTGACCTACATAGATCCCAAAAAGACTGCCTACTCCCTGATTGTGGAGATGAGCTACCCAGACTGCGAGTTCTGTTTTGTTGGAAATATCATGTATTTTTTTTAGCTCTTGCTCAATTTGAGAATAACCTTTTTCATTTCGGCTGTTCATGTCGAGAAAAGAGTGATAGAAATCGCCTAAAAGCTGCTTGTCGGATCCATTGGGACTATTTAGGGCTTCTTTTTCGCATTGTAGTAAGATTTTGGTAATCTTTTCTTTATTCGACTGGTCCAATTCATTAAAGCTTCCCCACCTTGATTCTGATGGCGGGATCTCATTTTTTTTAATCCAATTTCCATTGGAGAATAGAAAAAAGTCTTCAGTGGCCTTGACTTCTGAATCCATATATTCAACGTTAATGGTTGATTTTTGTGCAAGCATCATTCCCGATAGAAATAGGACTGACAAGCTGATTTTTATATTTTTCATAGTGCTTTGTTTAAGCTGTATAGCATTTCGATATGAGGTATTCCATCTTCAAGATATTCTTTACCTGTCGATTGAAATCCATGGTTACCATAATAATTTTCAAGGTGCTTCTGTGCAGAGAGTCTCACGGGGACTTTTCCAAATTCTTTTTCGACAAAGGACATGGAATCAGCCATAAGCTGATGACCTAATCCCGTTCCCCTGTAATTTTCATGAACAACGACGCGTCCTATGGCTACCTCTTCATAGGAGATGCCATGCGGCAATATTCTTGTAGTGGCAATCATTTCGTTATTTTCATTTTTAAAGAACAGGTGGAAAGCGACTTTATCTTTGCCATCAACTTCCTGGTAAGGACAATCTTGTTCAATTACAAAAATTTGGATTCTTAAAGCAATGAGATCATGAAACTCTTCAGTGCTTAGTTCATTAAAATGTTTAACCTCATGTTTGAATTTCATACCTTGTAAATAATTGAAATCAATAAATATGACCTTTAATTTTTAATGATTCTGAATGTTTTTTCTTGATTCGATCCAATGGCTAATAATGAAAGGACATAAATTCCTGACTTTAGATTCTTTAAAGAGGTAAGTTTTGGTGTGGAAGTGTTGTCAGTGAATACGATTCTTCCAGTCATGTCCTGTATGCTAATTTTTACTGGAGTATATACCTCAATAAATAGTTCATTTGATGTAGGGTTAGGGTAAATCAGCCATTCTTTGTCTTCTTGGTCATTAAGACCCGCATCTTCATATACTTCGATGGCAGATGAGTCTGAAGCGATACAGCCATTTCCATCGGTATATGAATAGGTCACATAATGCAATCCGACACCTGCTAGGGCAGGATGAAAAGAGGTTCCTATGATTCCATTTCCACTGTATACTCCACCTAAAGGATCGCCCGGTGAGACATTAAATGCGTTTTGATTTACGCCGATAGTTGTAATGGATTCATTGTAGGATACTGGAAGCGTAGATAGAAACTCAATACTGAGTGAGTCTTGTGAAGAACATCC
Organism: uncultured Flavobacteriales bacterium; assembly: GCA_913031405.1. Classification (GTDB taxonomy): domain Bacteria; phylum Bacteroidota; class Bacteroidia; order Flavobacteriales_D; family Crocinitomicaceae; genus UBA952. The sequence continues at coordinate 4,343 of CAJWCX010000102.1, forward strand.
ACTTGTATTTGTACCAGTGACAATATAGATTCCTGAGGAAGGATAGAAAGGCTCTCCATTTACAACGTTATTTGTCCATTCGTAAACACTTGCTGTTCCGGTGGCGTTCAGTACGGTTTGGGTGTTTGGGCAAATGAGCTGATCTGATCCAGCGTTAATAACTGGGTCTGAATAGATGCTCACTGGATGTATTGGTGAGCGAGAAATACATCCCAAATCATCTTCTAAGTTGACTGTGTAGTCGTTAGGTATCGTCGTTACAATCGTCGATGCGTTTGAGCCATTTGACCACTGAATCAATATTGGGTTCATTCCAGATACAAAGCTTAAATCTATAGATCCGCCTGGACAAATGCCATTTGGTCCATCAATCGTAACGGATTGATGCTTGGCTAAAACGGTGCTCAATGCGTTTGCTTTTCCATACCCGTAGGCGTAGTTTGGTACGGAACCTGTAAATGAATCGATAACCGTATTGTTGGTAAGGTCTGTTTTAAAATCGTTGTAGTTCGCTTTTGAGCATTTTTGAAGGTATAAAGCAGCAATACCTGCAACTGCAGGAGAGGCCATAGATGTTCCTCCGTTTCGGACATGCAAGCCACCCTCATCCATATTGCCGTGGTTGGCTGGGTTATTCAGCCAAGAGAAAGATCCAGAGGCCAAAGAGATATCTCCCGCAGCGGAAACGTCTGGCTTCACTATGCCAATTCGGTTCGGTCCTTTGCTACTGGTCATAGCGATTTCTCCCACCTGAATAGGTGTAGGGCCGACATATTCTGTTCCATTAAAACTGGTATGACCCATTCGGTTTTTGACGTTACCTACAGAGATTACACGTTCTGAACAATTCCATAAATCAACAATGGTTTGCAAGGTGTCAGGCATATGATAATGGGCTATATCCGGAAGAATACTGGTGTCAGGAATATTGGTTTCGAATTCACTATGTGGAAAAGTAGGCACAACATTTGCACCTCCCCAAAAATCGTATCGACCTGATCCATAGGTTTGAAACCTAAAACGATAGCTTGACGAGTCAATAGGGGCAAACCCAGGATCGAATACAGCAATTTGTCCTATGATTTGTTCTCGTAGCAATTGCCTGTAAATAAAAGC